>JASLXN010000198.1 GCA_030740315.1 Dehalococcoidia bacterium
TGGTGTAGTCCGCGGGTGTCGGTGCTACCGATGTACATACCCGGCCGGCGGCGCACGGCCTCCAGCCCGTCCAGGACCTGTATGTCCTGGACGGTATAGCCCAATCCTTCTGGCTTTGCTGGTGTATTGCTGTCAGGCATGATAGCTCCGATAGAAATGAGAAATAGAAAAGCGGCCCTGGGGAAGGCGGTGCGTAGCTACAAAAACTGGCCCATTCAAACCGATTTCATTATAACACATCGGGCTGCTTTTGTGCAGGGCGCGTGTCACAGTTATTATGTGGGAGGTTCTGGCTACCGTAGGTCTTCTGTGGATATTATCCCGTTCCGTATGGCACGGGCCACCGCCTGGGTCCGGCTCTGCAGGTGGAGCTTATTCAGGATATTGTGCAGGTGGTTCTTGACTGGGCCCTCATCAATGGTTAGGTCCTCAGCGATGGCCTGGTTGGAGGAGCCCTGCGGCACTGGTTGCAGGATGTCCCTATCCCTGCGGGTAAAAGGGGGGGGTTGTGGGGGCCTCCGTAGTAGTAAAGGTACATTTACCTCATAAGGCGGGCATATCCGTTGCAAACCAATCCAAGGTAGGATACGAATCCCGACTGTGCGACGGATAATGGTGTCCGGAATAGGTGCAGGAATAAGGTGATGGGTAGGGTGAAGATGCTCAAGTTGGCTACGAGGGGCTCGTAGTGGCGAGTTCCTTGCCGAACTGGGGCGCCTTGTTCAAGGCGCTCCAGGGTTTACCCCCCAGTTTCTGTGGCTTGGTATCGGAAGTAGGCAACAGCCCGCCCCAGCGCCTTCATAGCTCGCTCCACAGTGGGGTAAACCGGTATCCCCCGTTTCAGATAATAGGCACGGAGGCGGCGCCTTTCGGCCTCCCATTTCAGGGAGGGCGGCAGGTCTCCCCCTTCACGCAGCACCACGATTACGGGGATACCACACTGTTTACGCAACTCCAATGGCAGTTGAGTAAGTAGGTGCTCACCCTCCTCTGCCTCGTCCCCAACGGACTCCAGGACCTGCCGCATCCTAACCGAGAGGACTATCCGGTCAATTATGATGCTGCCTATATCCCCGGACTCACCCAGGGTCATCAGAATGTCGCGTAGCAGCCCAGTTGGGGGATAGGGGCTTCCAACATCAACCGGGTTGGCGGCGCTGGTTCCGGAAGGGGCCAGGAAAAAGGCCAGGTGCTGACGGGTCTCCGGGCCGAGGGATGCCATGACCAGCCCCGCCCGGTGGCCGGCATCGCTGGAGGCCACGCTGATACCACCCCCACCGTACACCACACCAACTCTTGGGTCCATTTGGGGGGGCAGGTGATACAGAGCGGAGGCGGTATCTAGGAGCTCCTCAAGGCTGTGCACCCGGATGGCCCCGGTCTGCCGGAAGAGTGCCCCCATATTTTCTCTGAGCCAGACAGGGATGCGGTGTGACTCATGGCGGCCTGAGCGCCGCTGGGGGTGAGGCCGCCTTTCCAGACGATCACCGGCTTTTTGGGGGTAACCCGCCGCATGATATCAAAGAAGTCCCGTCCATGTCTCACCCCCTCTATGTAGGCGGCGATGATGCGGGTCTTAGGGCCGGCCTCAAAATACCTGAGCAGGTCTGCCTCGGTGATGTCGATGGCGTTGCCGTAGCTAACCGCTTGGCTCAGCCGGATGCCGTAGTCACGGGAGAGGCGGCAGAACTCCACGGAGACTCCACCGCTTTGGGACAAGAGCGCCATGCCGCCCCGCTCCTGGGGGTAGTTCGCTCCAGGAAGCTGGGTGAGACCTCCCTCGGGGCTGTAGATACCGAAGCAGTTGGGGCCGATGATGCGCATGCCGCCGCCCGATAAGCCGGCCAGCTCCTGCTCTAGGCTGCTGCCCTCGGCCGTGGCGGTTTCGCTAAAACCAGCGGTCATCACCACCACCGCTGGGATGCCCCTTTTTCGGCACTGCTTTACAACACCAGCCACTTGGGTGGAAGGGACGCATATACAAGCCAGGTCTACCGGGCCGGGGACGGCATCAATGGAAGGGTACATAGGGAGGCCGAAGAAGTCCGTGCCTCGGGGGCTTACCGGATATAGGGGGCCGGCAAACCCAAAGAGTTGGATGGCACGGCAAAGGCGACTGCCGAACTTGGTGGGGTCTTGGGAGACGCCCACCACGGCCATGGCTTTCGGGTAAAAAAAGGGCGCAACTCCGAGAGTATATCCGGTTCTGCTCCCCTTTCAATGTCCACCAACCCTGCTGCCTAATCCCTGCGTACGAACTCCCCCACGCTCTCCCCACCGTCTATGCAGGTGATGTGTCCAGAGACATACCCCCCTATGTCAGAGCAAAGGAAAACACACAGATTGCCCACATCCTCCGGCTGGCATACACGGCCGAATGGCATACTGGCGTAGATGTCCTTTATATCGGCGCCCACTGTGCCTTTCACCAGCCGCTTGCCCATATCAGTCTCCACTAGGCCGCACCGGATGATGTTCACCCGGATGTTGTGCTCCATCTCCTCTTTGGCCACTACCAGGCCCAGACCCTCCATGGCCAGCTTGGCCATGGCGTAGGGGCTGTAGCGCTGAGGGCAGTCCTGCGCCGCCCGGGAGGATATGAAGTGGATATCCCCGCGGGGCTGCTGGCGCATGGAGGGCAGCACCGCCTGAGTAAAATGGAAAGCGCCGAAGGCGTGGATACCCACCACCCGTTCGATTTCGCTGAAGCTGGTGTCTATCACACGGTCGCCACGGGAGGCTATACCGGCGTTGTTAATAAGGATATCCACTTTGCCGAATTTATCCAGGGTGCGGGCCACCATCTCCTTCACCTGGTCCGGGTTTGTATTATCCGCAACCAGGGCTAGGCCCTGCGAGCCCAAGGCCTGGATATCGGCCACGGTCTGCCCGGCGCTGGCCTCGTCCCGGCGGTAGTTGAAGGCCACCTTAGCTCCTGCTCTAGCCAGGGCCAGCGTGATGCCCCGCCCCAC
>JASLXN010000199.1 GCA_030740315.1 Dehalococcoidia bacterium
GAGCAGGTGGAGGGTCTGGCCGAGGAGATGGGCGAGCATCCCGGTACCCTCCGCGCCGTGGGCCGCCGCCTGAGCGCCCTGGGCCGCCTCCCCTTCCTGACCCCCCAGGCGGGTGCTGGGGACTCGGTGAAGCAGATACTGGGCTACATAGACTCGGGGATGAGCGTCGTGCTGGAGTTCGGCCGCTATAACAACGAGCTCGCCTACATGCTGGTAGCCAACATCCTCACCCGCCGCCTCCACGACCTCTACCGGGAGCGGATGGAGCGGGCCATGGCCGGGGATGAGGGTAAGCCCCAGCCCTTGGTCATCGCCATTGAGGAGGCCCACAAATTCCTCAGCCCCCGCCTGGCCTCCCAGACCATCTTCGGCGCCATTGCTAGGGAGATGCGCAAGTTCAATGTCACCCTGCTGGTGATAGACCAGCGCCCCAGCGGCATCGATGATGAGGTGATGTCCCAGGTGGGCACCAAGCTTACCTGCCACCTGGACAACGATAAGGACATTGACAGTGTCCTGTCCGGCGTAGCGGGCAAGGGGGAGCTGCGCACGGTGCTTTCCCGGCTTAACCCCAAACGCCAGGCCCTCATCCTGGGCCACGCCGTACCCATGCCGGTGGTGGTGCAGGTGCGGGAGTACGGCTCCCCCGCTTCCTACCGGGACCTGGGCTTTATGGGGCCCGCCGAGAAGAAGGCGATGGCGGAGCGGGACATACAGTTGTGGGGGGATTAGTATGCAGATACTGGAGCACATGGCCCGGTATGGATTCGAGCAGGTTATGCTGTGCCACGATGCCGGTGTGGGCTATACCGCTATCATCGCCATCCACGATACCACCCTGGGGCCGGCCCTGGGCGGGGTGCGGGTGTGGGACTACCCCTCGGAGGAAGATGCCATCCGTGATGTCCTGCGTTTGGCTCGGGCCATGACCCTCAAATCGGCTGCGGCAGAGCTAAATCTGGGGGGTGGCAAGGCCGTGGTGTTGGCGGTGCCCCCGATGGGGAAGCGGGAATCGGTCTTCCGCTCCCTGGGCCGCTTCATCCAGTCCCTGGGTGGGCGCTATATAGCCACCGAGGATGTGGGCAGCTATATGCGCGATATGGAGCACCTGAGTCTGGAGACCGAACATGTCACCGGGCTGCCGGTGGCTATGGGCGGCAGTGGAGACCCCTCGCCGGTTACCGCCTTCGGTGTCTACCAGGCCATGCAGGCTTGTGCCGAGCAGGCCTTCGGCGGCCCCTCTCTCCGGGGCAAGAGGGTGGCGGTGCAGGGACTGGGCAAAGTGGGTTCCAACCTGCTCCCCTTGCTGGCAAAGGAAGGGGCCAGCCTGGTGCTGGCCGATATCCGGGAGGGGGTGGCTGAGGGGGCTGGCTCCGAGTTCAGCGCCGCAGTGGTATCCCCGGATGCAATATATGACGAAGAGTGCGACATATTCTCCCCCTGTGCCCTGGGGGGCATCCTCAGCCAGGGCACCATCCCCCGCCTCCGGTGCCGTGTGGTGTGCGGTGGGGCCAACAACCAGCTTGAAAACATTGACGACTGCTCTTTGCTGGAGGAGCGGGGCATCCTCTACGCCCCGGACTTCGTGGCCAACGCCGGCGGGGTCATCAACATCTCCCTGGAGTTCACCGGCTATGACGAGGGCCTAGCCCGGAAGAAGGCGGCCGGTATATACGACACCATGCGCTGCATCCTGATCGGTGCCCGTAATGATAAGGTCACCACTGCCGTGGCCGCCGAGCGTTATGCCGGGGAGCGCATAGCGGCGGTGAAAGCCGTGAAGCATATTTACCAGTAATAGTAGCCTTTGCCCTTCCGTTCCACACGCATAAAATATTTAGGGTGGGCAAGACAGTGGATTTTAAAGGGAATAAGCAATTCCCTCTGCTGCGGGACGGGATAAACCGTATAATGGGGGCGGTAAAGAGCTACAGGTGGTTTTGATACATGGTCATCATCATAGACAACTACGACTCCTTCGTATACAACCTGGCACAGTATGTGGGTGAGCTGGGGTGGAAACCTCAGGTGTTCCGCAACGATGCCATCACCGCCCAGGAGATAGAGTCCCTGGCCCCCAGCCACATCATCATCTCTCCTGGCCCGTGTACCCCCCTGGAAGCTGGCATCTCCAACGAGGTCGTGAGCCACTTCACCGGGCGCATCCCTCTGTTGGGGGTGTGCCTGGGACACCAGTGCATCGGCCATGTCTTCGGGGGCCGGGTGGACCGAGCGGCGCTGCCGGTGCATGGCAAGACCTCCCCCGTCCACCACGACGGCCGTACCATATTTGAGGGGCTGCCAGACCCCCTGGAGGGGGGCCGCTACCACTCCCTGGTGGTATACAGGGAGGGCCTGTCCCCTGATATTGAGGTCTCAGCTTGGACGGACGACGGGGAGGTGATGGGGCTGCGCCATCGGGAGGTGGTGGTGGAGGGCCTCCAATTCCACCCAGAATCGGTGCTCACCCCCACGGGGCATCAGATTCTAAAGAACTTCCTCAGCCTTGAGGGTGCCCTTCGCCCCGTGTCTGCCGCATGAACACCCCACCTGACTCCCTTTCTCCCACGCAGAAGGCCGTAGCGCCGACCCGCCGCTCCTTCTTTGGCCGGGTGCGGGAGCTATTCAGCCGCCCCAAGGTGGACGAGGCTACCTGGGAGGAGCTGGAGGAGCTGCTGGTGATGGCGGATGTGGGGCTGGGCACGACTCAGGAGCTGCTGGGCCGGGTGCGGGAGCGCATGGCGGAAGAAAAAGGTGACCCGATGGTGGCACTCCAGGATGAAATGACCCGTCTCCTGTTTGTCAAAGTTGCCCAGCCTGATAACGGCACTACTCCCCAGGTTGTCCTGGTGGTGGGGGTCAACGGCTCCGGAAAGACCACCAGTATCGCCAAACTGGCACACTGGCTCCGTGCGGATGGTAAACGGGTGGTAATGGCCGCCGCCGATACCTTCCGGGCGGCGGCCATAG
>JASLXN010000019.1 GCA_030740315.1 Dehalococcoidia bacterium
GGTTATCCTCCCTTTTGAGTTACGGCCCGCCCTCTTCTTCAGCGGGAGCAGCAAGCTCTTCTCCGGCTTGCTCCGTGTTATTTCCTCGAAGGTGGGCCCGGTCATACCCCGGCGTCCCGGCGAGGTGGGCTTGAAGACCTTGAGCGCCACTGCTATACCCCCTCAAACAACTGGATTTTATGTCCCTGCCGGAGGCTCACAATAGCTTTCTTCCAGGTGGTGCTTTCAACCCAGCCATGGCGCATCCGGCGTCTCTCGCCGCGCATGGTGATAACATTTACCCGTCTCACTTTCACCTTGAAATGAAGCTCTATAGCCTCTTTTACCTCAATTCGGTTAGCACGGGGATGCACCTCGAAGGCATATTTACCCAACTCCTGTAGGCCGGTCATCTTTTCGGTTATCAGGGGCCGTTTCAGCACCTGGTATACATTCATCAGGCCACCACCTTCTGTCCCCACATCTCCTCCACCCGCCTTATGCCATCTATGGTAATGACCATGGTCCGCCGCGAAACGATATCCACCACATTCAGCAGTGCCGCGGGAAGGGTCTTTACTTCATTCAAATTGCGGCTCGCCCGCACAATGGCAGGCTCTGCCTGGGCGGTGACTAGCAGCATTGATCCTTTTACCCTCAGCCCGCCTATGGCCTGGGCCACATCCCGGGTGCGGGGAGCCTCCATATCCATGCCCACAACCACTACCACCGCATCCTCCCTCACCTTGTCCGATAGGGCTACTTTAAGGGCCAGGCGCCGCATTTTCTTGGGCATGTCCTGGCGGTAGCTGCGAAGCTGCGGGGGAAAAGCCTTGCCGCCGCCCGGTTGCAGTGGGGAACGCATGCTGCCCCGCCGCGCTCGGCCGGTGTGCTTCTGTGAAAAGGGCTTTCGCGTGCTCCCCGCCACCTCGCCACGCGTCTTGGCAACTGCGTTGCCCTGACGGGCGTTGGCCCGCTGGCGTACCAGCGCCTGATGCAGCACGGCCTGGTGCGGCGGCACGCCGAAGACTGCGTCCTGCACCTCTATGCGGTCAATCTCTTCGCCTTGCAGGTTGAGTACAGGCAGTATCATGCCTCTCCCTCAGCCTTGCGTACGGCCACCAGGCCGTTCCGAGCCCCAGGCACAGACCCCTCCACCAGCAGCAAGTTCCGCTCCGAGTCCACACGTACCACCCTCAGATTCTTTGTCGTTACCCGCTGGTTTCCCAAATGGCCAGCCATACGTTGTCCTTTCCAAACACGGCCCGGGGTTGTACCCGCTCCTATAGAACCGGGAGCACGCGCGCGGTCGGACTGTCCGTGAGTTTTGGGGCCGCCGCCAAAACCGTGACGCTTCATCCCGCCAGCGAAGCCCTTACCCTTGGATGTCCCAGTCACGGCTACCCTATCCCCAGGCTCAAACTCGCCAACGGAGAGAACCTGGCCCACTTCATAGGCGGAGGAGTCCGCCACCCGGAACTCCCTGAGATAGCGGGAGGGAGGTAGGCCCTTCAGGTGGCCCTTGAGCGCCGAGACCGGCTTCTTGACGCTGCCAAAGCCCATCTGAACAGCCATATAGCCATCCCTCTCCAGCGTTTTCACCTGAACAACGGTGCAGGGACCCACCTCCACACCGGTCACCCCCAGCAATGAGCCGTTGTCGTCAAACATCTGGGTCATGCCAATTTTTCGACCTAATATGCCTGGAATCATGGCTTGCCTTCAATTCTCGTCCATGCGGGGCTCACGGCGTTGGCCTCACTGTTTAATCTCAATATCCACGCCCGCGGGCATGTTCAACTGGGTAAGGGCGTCAATGGTCTTGGGAGTCGGCTCTAAAATGTCTATTATGCGCTTATGAGTCCGTGACTCAAACTGCTCCTGAGAGTTCTTATCTATGAACGGGGAGCGGATGACTGAGTAGCGCCGGATGCGGGTGGGCAAGGGTATGGGGCCTACCACCGTGGCCCCAGTGCGTTCTGCTGTCTCCACAATGGTTACCACGGACTGGTCCAGTAGCCTGTGGTCAAAAGCCTTGAGACGGATGCGTATTTTCTGCCTAGCCATACTATCTCCCCACCGGTCGTCCTGTGGCACGGCTAATTATATTTTCGCTTAAGTCCCTTGGCACCTGCTCATAGTGGCCAAACTCCAGAGCATAGGACGCCCTCCCCTGGGTCAGAGAGCGCAGTTCAGAGGCGTAGCCGAAGGTCTGTGCCAGGGGCACCATACCGAACACCACTCGGCTATCCTGTCTCACCTCAACCCCCTCTACCCGGGCGCGCCGGGCGTTCAGATCACCCAGTATATCCCCTAAATACTCCTCCGGGGAGACTACTTCAATTTTCATCACGGGCTCCATAAGCACAGGCTGCCCCCGCTTGGCCCCATCTCTGAGCGCAATGGATCCGGCCATCTTGAATGCTATCTCAGATGAGTCCACATCATGGTAGCTGCCATCGTACAGGGTGGCCTTGATATCCGTAAGGGGATACCCGGCAAGGACGCCGCTGTCCATAGCCTCCTTTATGCCGCTCTTTACGGAGGAGATATATTCCCGGGGTATGGTACCGCCCTTTACAGCGTCCACAAAGGTCAGGCCGGAACCCCTCTCAGCCGGCTCCAGTTCCACCCATACCACACCAAACTGGCCATGGCCGCCGGTCTGGCGGACGAACCGACCTTCCGCCTTCGCCGGAGTGGTGATGGCCTCCCTATACGCCACTTGGGGACGCCCCACATTGGCGGTTACCCCAAACTCGCGCACCATCCGGTCCACCAGAACCTCCAGATGTAACTCACCCATGCCCGATATCAGGGTCTGGCCGGTATCTGAATCGTGCCGCACCCTGAAGGTGGGGTCCTCCTCCGCCAGCCTCCCCATCACCTCGCCCAGCTTGTCCATATCGGCTTTGGTACGCGGCTCAATAGCTACAGAGACCACCGGTTCCGGAAAGCCGATGGACTCCAGTATCAGCGGGTTCTCTTGGGTGCACAGGGTGTCCCCGGTAAAGGTATTTTTGAGCCCCACGGTGGCCACTATATCCCCACTGGCTACCGTAGGCACCTCTTCCCTTCTGTTAGCATGCATGCGGAGCAGCCGACCCAATCGTTCCTTGCTGCGCCGGGCTGCGTTGTAGACCACACCACCGCTCTTGGCTGTGCCGGAGTAAACACGGAAGTAGACAAGCCGCCCCACATAAGGATCAATCACTACCTTGAATGCCAGCGCTGCAAAAGGGCCTTGGGGGTCTGCATCCATCTCTATCTCATCGCCATGGGCATCAAACCCACGCACCGGCGGTACATCTAACGGCGAAGGCAGGTAATCCGCCACGGCATCAAGTAGGAACTGTACCCCTTTGTTCCTGAGGGCGGTGCCGCAAAGTACGGGCACTATCCTGTTGGCCAGGGTGGCGCGCCGCAGGGCAGCCTTCAGCTCCCTCACGGGGATATCCCGGCCCTCTACATAAGATATCAAAAGCTGTTCGTCTTCCTCGGCCAGCCGTTCAATCATGTTTTCCCGTGCCAAGTCAATGGCTTCGGCCTCTTCCTCTGACACAGATATCTGGCGAGGTGCTTGGTTCCGGTCATCGGAGAAGTCCCATGATGTGTTTTCAACCAAGTCCACGATACCGTGAAAATCAGTCTCACGGCCCAGTGGGTACTGGATGGGAACGGGCTTGGCCTTCAGACGCTCTCTTATCATATCTATCGCCGCCTGAAAGTTAGCGCCCATACGATCCAGCTTATTGATAAAGCAGATACGGGGCACACCGTATTTGTTGGCCTGCCGCCAGACGGTCTCAGACTGCGGCTCCACGCCAGCCACACCGTCAAACACCACGACCCCACCGTCTAGCACCCTTAGGCTCCGCTCCACCTCTGCGGTAAAGTCCACATGGCCAGGGGTGTCTATGATGTTGATACTGTAATCTTTCCAGTATGCGGAGGTGGCGGCGGCGGTGATGGTAATGCCTCGTTCCTTCTCCTGCACCATCCAGTCCATCACCGTGGTACCTGCATCAACCTCACCAATCTTGTAGGTCCGTCCAGTGTAAAAGAGCACCCGCTCCGTAAGTGTGGTCTTGCCGGCATCAATATGGGCTATGATGCCAATATTTCTTACCTGTGCTAATGGAACCTCATCCGACATCCTGTTTGCACTCCCAACCCGCTCCCCCGGACCAACCGGGCGGGCTACTGCGTTTACCATCGGTAGTGAACAAAGGCTTTGTTCGCCTCAGCCATACGGTGGGTATCCTCCCGCCGCTTCACTGCCGCCCCCTGGCCCTGTGCCGCATCCATTAGCTCACTGGCCAGCTTCTCCGCCATGGGCCTGCCTTTTCGTGCCCTTGCCGCCCCTATCAGCCAACGAAGAGCCAGGGACATGCTCCGGGTAGGCCGCACCTGGATGGGTATCTGATAAGTGGCGCCCCCTACCCGACGCGGCTTGACTTCCAGCAGGGGTGTAGCATTCTGAATGGCCTGCTCCATCACCCCTACAGGCTCCATGTTCCGCGTAGCGATTATGTCTATGGCCTCATAGACTATATTCTCAGCAGTGGCCTTCTGGCCGCTGAGCATAACCCGGTTGATGACCCGGGACACATTCCGGTTCTGATACTTGGGGTCAGGTAGTATTTCTCTGGGTTTTATCCCACCGCGACGCGGCATTCCTTCCTCCTCGCCTACCCGATGCCCTTGCCCCGTGAAGTGCCGTACTTACTGCGGCTGCGCTGACGGCCATCCACCCCACCCGCATCCAGTGCTCCGCGTATTACATGGTAGCGCACCCCGGGCAGGTCTTTAACGCGGCCTCCTCTGACAAGTACTACCGAGTGCTCTTGCAGGTTATGGCCCTCTCCCGGTATGTAGGCCGTTACCTCTATTCCGTTGGTCAACCTGACCCGGGCCACCTTACGCAGAGCCGAGTTGGGTTTCTTAGGCGTCATCGTCCTCACCTGGACGCATACACCCCGTTTCTGTGGGTTCCCGTCCTCCCTCAGGCGGCGGTGCTTGAGGGAATTGAAGTTGAATTGTAGGGCAGGCGCCTTGGTCTTACGCTTCCCCAACGCCCTCCCCTTTCGCACCATCTGGTTGGTAGTTGGCATATGCCTCCCTTTTATCACACAACAACAGAGCCGTCCTGCGGCCCATCCGTAAAAAACCTATGCTGGCCGGCAGTTGCCGGCATTTCCACCCCAATAGGGACTATCCGTAGATTCTAGCAGCACGGCAAGCCATTGTCAACTTATAGCAAAGGCTGGAGCCCCTCTGGAGCTACTATAGTAGCAGTAGGCACGCGGCGCTTTCCTGGTGCACCGCACCCAGTCATCCCATCCCCCTCCCTCACAGCCGCCAATAAAGCTCTAGCGGTCAGGGACGCGGGAAATAGTCACCGGAGCGAAAGCGGGACCAAGCCTGCAGTGTCTCCTCCCGCAGCCTCATCTTTATATCCGCCCCCTCCACATCCACGAAGAGCATGGCCGGGGTGGACAGGTCCACCGGGTAGTTGGCTATAAGGTAATCGCCCTCCCAAACGGTGAAACCTCGCTCCCTCCAGTTGCCCTTGGGCTCATCGTACTGCCCTAGATCCGTGGGGCGCAGGTCGGAGAGGGGCAGACAGGGCAAAGGGGGCAGTATACCTACACGGCGGCTGCCCACGGATACCCGTATCTTGCCCACATGGCCCCGGCTGACTTCCTCCTGCACAAAAGCCACCGTCTCTTCTCGTTCAAAACCCTGCTCCTCCAGGAGCTTCAGCAGGCTTTCCATATTCATAAGATAGCCCCGCTCCCTCACTGCAGAAAGCAGCCCCCGCACCAGTAGCTCTCGCTGGTTGCGACGGTTTATCTGGTCATATAGCCGGAACATGTTCGAGGCGAAGTCGGCCAAGGATGGCTCTGGCTGATAGGTGCCTTCGCTGACGGCCACCAGATTTTTCTGCCCAAGGTGGTGTAGGGCCCGCTCCGCCCACTGAGGTTCTAACTGCGCAGAGCCGATTATCTCTTCACGGCTGCCCCCGGCTGGGTGCTCTTGAAAAAAGCGCAGCACCTTCACCAGGGTGGGGGTAAACATACTACACCCGCTTTTTTTTGGTCTTCAGGTAGTCTTCCACCACCACCTCCACCAAGTTCTGCGGCGAGGAGTGGAATACCCGGCCCAACCCCTTTTTGGCCAGGGACGAGGCTAGCATCTTGAGCTCATCCCTCTGATCCAACATAATGATGTTGATCGTGATGCCCTCTTGCTTGCAACGCATCACCTCTTCCATCACCCCAGGAGCAGCGGCTTCAAACCCGATATAACGCCCTTCATGAGTGTTGGGTTCAGTATCGGTTATGATGTAGGCCTGTTTATCGCCTTGCTCGTTACGCACGGCCTGCCGAAAGGACTTGAGGGAGGAACGGATGTCCGTTGTACCACCGCTGAAATTGGCGTTGACGATGTCCCACCGGGGTATCTCCCTCACCCGGTCGGAAAACAGGAACACCCGCAGACAGTCCTTAGGGTCCTTACCCATTAGCTCAGCCAGGGCCAAAGAGGCATCTATGGCCGCCTCCACCTTCTCCCCATGCATGCTCCCGCTCTCGTCAATAATAAGCCCAGCGCAGAGCCGCGTCTGGTGCACCAGTTCCCAAACATGGAAGTCCTCCTGCTCCAAGGTTTGGCCCATGGCCCAGTCTTTTCTCTCCATGGCACTGACCAGGGTCTTCTCTATATTCACATTGGCGTAGTCATCGCCAAATTCGTAGGGCCGGCTGTTGTTGGAGCGTTGGGAGCCGTAGCCCGTCTCGCTCATAGAATGAGGGCCCATATCCCTCTGGGCAAGGTTGGCCAAGATGCGGGCCAGCACCTGGTTTGCCAATCGGCGCGCCCCTCTGGAGGTTATCTTCACCCGGTCACCATCCATGTCTATGAGGCCCTGACGCACCAGGTCCTCCAAAGTCTTCTCCAGGTCCTCCTGGCTCAGCCCTTCCGGTTGTGAGCGGAGAGCGCGCACCGCCTCTTCCATGTCCCGGCGCGTCTTATCGCTCTGGATTTGCATGGCCATTTCGTCAACATCGTCGCCCTGCAGCATGCTCTCCATGGCCTTCATGGAGAGCTCTTCTTCGTACTGGCGCAGCCTTTCCTCGTATTCCTGAAGCTGCTCCTTCGCAATCTGCTGGCGCTCCTGGGCGTGCTCGTTGGCCTGCTCCCTCATGGAGGAATGGCGGCCGTACTTCATCTCCCGCAGCAGGTCTTGAGTAGACTTGTTGCGGGAATGGGCCAACTCCCGCAGCATGCGGTTTTCCTCGTTGCCCTGTTCCAGACAACGGCTGCATATGTCCCTCGTCAGAGCCACTTGGGCCCTCCCTTGCGGGCCCAGCTCACCATCTGAGGTGCAAACACCTTCTCCCGCACCCATTCCCCCAGGGTGCCCCGGTGCAAGGCTATGTTCACCACGGTTTCAAAGGCCACCCGGTGATAGTCCTCGGACATCTTGCCACTTAGCTTCTCAGGATTTGCAGTTACTTTTTGCTCCCGTGGATTCAGCAGGCCTTTGCCCCCACGCTCACGGCCCACCTCTTTGAGCCAGTTGACCGCCCGGTACAGCTCAGGCGAGTTCTGGAGTCGCCCGGTTAGCTTTTCGGTACCATCTGCGAAGATGGCCTCTATCTCCTGTACCAGGGGCTCCGCTTCATAGGAAGGGAACTCCTTGGAGAAGTCCTCCAGTCCATTCCACAACAGGTCTTCCGCCACTTGGTCCGCTTTGCCGAATGATTCCTCGGGCTTCTCAAAATCCATGAGGTCGGCACGCAGTCCAATGCGGCCCCGTAGGGCCAGCTTGAGTCCATCTGCTACATCATTGAGGTTAGCCAGATCACGGCCATCCAACTCCGCCGAAGCATAGGTGTGGTCTACTGCCCGGGTGGTAGCCCGGATGCTGGCCCGCTTCTCCACCCAACGACAGACCCGGCTTACTCTGACGGATCTGTTTACCATCTCCATAATCCACCAGGGCAACGCCACCTGCCGCTCTAGGTTATTTAGGTCTACCGGCCCCATCATCTTGCCTTCCGGTACTACTGGGGCCAGTTCCCGCCCCCGGAACCGCTCCATCAGGGCAATCTCTCTCTCCACCTCCTCCGAGGGCAGGTCCAGGTATATCAACTCCAGCCTATCCACCAACGGCCGCGGCACCTCGTTAACATGGGAGAAGCCCTGAGGGTTTCCGGTAGCCACCACCACCATATCCAGAGGGTGCTGCCAGTTATACTCTTCCAATACGGCTTTCTTCTCCTCCAGCACCGGGTGAAACAGCACCTGAACCTTTGTAGGGATCGCCGGTAGCTCATCTACAAATAGTATGCCCCTGTTGGCCCGGAATACTCCGGTGCCTGTAAATACTTGTGGGTCAGAGGGGCTTTTGCCATGGGCGATTGCCTGGATATCCTTGAGCCCCATGAGCTTCGCCTCGTTGGTATATTCATTGCCCTGGATACGGGAAAAGCGAGTACTCCCTGGAATGATCTCCATTCCGAACTCCTTAACCGGGTCACGGCTCGCCCTGCACCGTGGACATAAAAGGCTGGGAGGCCATTTGGGGTCGTCATGGTATGCGCAGCCTTTGATTCCGGGCACGGAAGGCAGCAGCCAGGTCAAGGAGCGGGCTAAGCGGGTCTTGCCTGTGCCCTCCTCCGATACCAAATAGGGATGTGCTCCAGAGAGCAGGGCACGCAGTACATCACGTTTGGCCTCTTCACGCCCCTGGATTTCAGGGAGGGCATCTTCGCCTTTGCGCATTTTTTCGAGTATGGAGAGTCGCAACTGATGGGTTACCGGCAGCGGCTGGTAGCCGTCCAAATCAAAACCTGTAGCTGTCCTGGATGTGCTCCCTGAGCTTCCTTTAGGCATCATTCCCTCGCATACAGTTTCGGTGCCTCTAACTTAATAAACAGCCCCCGAAGGGGCCCGCCTACGTATCATGCTGGTTTGTAACATGGTATGTCAAGCAAGCCCTACCCCTTTGGGGATAGTTGACCCTAGGGGTGCACTATATTGTCCGGCCACCTATGTCGTGTTACATTCTAAGGTAGGACAGCTCAGGAGGTATGCATCTATGGTGGACTTAAAGCAATATAGGCTCACTCCGGAGCAACTCCGCTGGCGGTGCGAGGTGGGGTGCTTCCACTTCCAGCGTACAGACGAGGTCCTGCCTCTCCAGGAGTTCATAGGCCAGAAACGGGCCACAGAGGCATTAGATTTCGGCTTGGGGGTGGACAAAGCCGGCTACAACATATTTGTAACCGGCCTCACCGGCACCGGCAAATCATCCGCCATAAAGGCCTATCTGCAACGGGCCATAAATGCCCGTCGCACGCGAGGTGCCCGCTTTCACCCCGGCGACTGGTGCTACGTACACAATTTCGCCGACCCCGATAGCCCTTTGGCCCTGCACTTCCCTCGGGGTAGGGGCCGGGCTTTCCGTAGCGCCGCTGAGGGACTGTTGGCCACCCTGAAGACCGAGATACCCAGGGCCTTCTCCAGCGATGAATATAGCCAGGAGCGAAAAGAACTCACCGAGTCCGCTCAGAAGCAGCAGCAGGAGCTGCTTCAGGGCCTAAACCAGAAGGCCCAGGAAGCAGGTCTCACAGTACAGGTCTCTCCGTCAGGCATGGCACTCCTCGCCCTCAGAGAAGGTCGGCCCATGACACAACAGGAATTCATGTCCCTGAGCCCGGATGAGCGCCATAAAATGGAGGAGGAGCAGCGCCGGGTAATGAAAGAGGCAGAAGCCACCTTCAAGGATGTGAATGTTTTGGAGCATGAGGCCCATGAAAAGTTAAGTTCCTTGGACAACCAGGTGGGCCAAACCGCCATCTCCCGCTACTTTCAGGAAATGGCTAGCGAATACCAGGACATTACCGACGCAGTACGGTTCCTAGAGGGCCTCGAGGGCTACACCCTGGAGAACCTGGAGCTTTTCCGACGGAACGAACATCGCCCCCGAACCACTATGGAGTTCCCCTTTGCCCACCCTCGGGAGCGTGACCCATTCGTCGCCTTCCAGGTAAACCTGTTTGTGGACAACAGCGCCACCGATGGGCCGCCTATCGTCATTGAGACCAACCCCAATTTCGGGAACCTCTTCGGCAAGATGGATCGGCAGGCATTCCTAGGCACCTACACGGTGGACCACACCATGCTAAAATCCGGCGCTATACACCGAGCCAACGGAGGCTACATCATCCTGAACGCCAAGGACCTGTTCCTCAGCCCTGGAGTATGGGAGGGCTTGAAAAGGGTTATCCGCACTAAAGAGGCGCGTGTAGAAGACCCCCTGGAGTACCTGGGCACGTTCTCCACCCAGGGGTTGCGCCCCCACCCCATCCCTGTTGATTTGAAGGTTGCCATCACTGGTGACCCGATGATTTACCGCTTGCTCTCCGCCATGGACGAGGACTTCTGGGAGATGTTCAAGGTCAAAGCCGATTTTGATTCACAGATTGAGCGCAGCCAGGACAACCTGGACGCCTATGCCAGCTTCATAGCCTCCTGCTGTCAGACCGAGGAGTTGCTCCCATTTGACCCTTCGGGCGTAGCCGAGATAGTAGAGCATGCCGCCCGTCTAGTAGCCGACCAGGGCAAGCTCTCCACCCGCTTCGGCGTGCTCAAGGACATCCTAGTGGAGGCCGACTACTGGTGCCACCGAGACCAGGCCAGCGTAGTCACCCAGGAGTATGTGCGCAAGGCCATAGATGAGAAGGTGTACCGCTCCAACCTGGTGGAGGAACGGCTGCGCGAATTTATCACCGAGGGCACCCTTATGGTGGATGTGCAAGGAGAGGCGGTGGGCCAGGTAAACGGACTGTCAGTTTACGACCTTGGGGATGTCAGCTTCGGCAAGCCCTCCAGAATCACGGCCCGCACCTATATGGGCCGCAGGGGGCTGATGAACATTGAGCGAGAGTCCCAGCTATCGGGTCGCATCCACGATAAGGGAGTGCTAATCCTCGGCGGCTACCTGGGCTACAAGTTCGCACAAGAAAAACCACTCACTCTGTCCGCCACCGTATGCTTCGAGCAGTCTTATGAGGGAGTGGAGGGAGACAGCGCCTCCTCCACCGAGCTGTACGCCATCCTCTCCAGCCTCTCAGGGCTTCCAGTGCGTCAGGATATAGCCATTACGGGTTCCGTGAACCAGAACGGTGATGTCCAACCTATAGGGGGCGTAAACCAGAAGATTGAGGGCTTCTTCAAGGTGTGCCAAGCCAAAGGCATTACGGGCACACAGGGCGTTATGATACCCCACCAGAATGTGCGCAACCTGATGCTACGACAAGAGGTTGTGGATGCCGTCCGGAACGGCCGATTCCACATTTACTCGGTAAGCTCCATTGACCAAGGCATTGAGGTCCTCACCGGCACACCCGCAGGGGACCGGAGCCACGATGGTTCTTACCCTGATGGCACCGTCAACCGCCTAGTGGACAAGCGGCTCCGAGAGTTAGCACAGGGGCTAAGGAGCTTCTCTGGCAATGGGGCCAAAGGCGCCGGCGATGAGGGCGACACCTCCCCCTAACCATTTTCCGCCTTGCACCTGACCAGCCTAAATGTTCCCGGCAGGTAGAAAAGCCACAGCGGGAGGGTCACTATCCCCGTGGTGAGCCTATCACCCGACGCCCCGTAGAACCACGAGACCTCCTCAATAAAGTAAAAGCGCAGGGTGTCAAACACCGCCTATGGTAAGTTGGTCAGCGTTAGAATGCCGAAGGCGAGGAGTAGGGTTATCGCGCCACTCCCCTTCCTTCTGGCCCCTACCCAGGCGCCCCCTCCCGTAAAAAATGCGTCCCCCAGACAATGCCACCGGCAATGGTGAAGCTCAGTCCGTTGAGTAGTCCATCCTAGAAGGAGCAGTCCAGGGCCTCTAGCCGCTCCTATTCCTGCTACCTAAGCTCCTCCTCGGTAGGCTACGCCTGCTCGGCAAGCACGGGTGCCTCACCGAAATAGGCCGCACCGGAGGTGCAGGGTTGCTATACACATACCGGCCGGCGTGATAGCCGAATTACTGGCCCATGGCGGCCCCTATCCCCGCCTTAACCGAGCTGGATATACCGCCCACCATCACCAGCAGCAATATCACCATCGTGAGATAGAAATATACAATATACTAGGAACAGAGCGCGCCACGAGGTGCTCAGCGATTGGCCTCCCCTCAGATGGAAGATGCTAAATATGATAGTCCCTATGGCCACCGTCACCAAGGCTATCACCATTTTGGGTATTACATATTCGGGCAGGTGCTCAAGCTCTCCTGTTGACCACCTGCTGCTGCCTCTGTCTTACAGAGCCAGTGCGGCGGCCCAGCCCTCGGATATGGCTTCTTTGAGGCCGCGGGGCTCCACGCAGTCACCTATTTCTTTTAACACAATGCCCTCAGTTTCGATTAGCTTGGCCGGAGAAGCCCCGGCGGCCAATACTATCGTATCCGCCTCTATAAGCTCTTGCTTCCCTGCCACTGTGATGGCCAATCCCTTGTCCGTAATCCCCTCGTAGCTCACCCCAGTGAGCAGCCGCACCCCCAACCCCCCCAACCGGATCAGCACCAGTTCCCGGATAGATGGCGTCACTTTCTGCGCCATCTTCTCCCCCCGACGCATAACGGTTACACTTTTACCCTGCTCGGCCATTACCTCGCCCACCTCACAGCCCACCATCTCGCCCCCGATAACAGCGACCCTCCGGCCCACCTGGGCGGTGCCTAGCAACACCTCGGCCGCCAGCACCACTCGAGGGTTGTTCACCCCGGGGATGGCGGGCACCACAGGCTCGACCCCGGTAGCCGCCACCACAGCATCGGGGGAGGCGGACAGGATGTCATCGGCACCAGCCTCTCTGCCCATCTCCACCTTTGCCCCCAGTTTATTAAGCTGGGCCTCATAGTAGGGCAACAACGGGGCCATCCTCTCCTTATGGGGCGGCACCGCCGCCTGTATAAGCTGTCCGCCCAGACGGGGAGCCTTCTCCCATAATGTGACCTGGTGTCCGCGTATAGCTGCAGTGCGGGCGGCCTCCATGCCTCCCGGACCCCCTCCTATTACCAATATCTTTTTCGGCGTATCCGAGCGGGCTATGTGCCAGTCCGCCTCCCATCCCACCGCTGGGTTCACCTGGCATTCTATGTCCTTTCCAACCAACAACCCGTCGCGGCAGTTCATGCAGGCTATGCAGGGCCGGATGTCCTCGGGGCGGCCTTCGGCGACCTTCCGGGGCAGCTCCGGGTCGGCGATGAGGCCCCGGCCGAAGGCGATGAGGTCGGCCCGCCCCTCCTTTAAGGCGGCCTCCCCTATCTCCGGGCTCATCAGCCCCACGGCTATCACTGGGATACGCAGCGACTTTTTGACGGCATCTGTCAGGGACAGCAGCCCCCCGGGCACCGTGGGCAGGGAGGCCTGCTGGCGCTGGTTCTTGACCCCCCAAGCCGATATGTGTACCGCCGCAGCGCCGGCCTCCTCCATCAGCCCACCGATGAGGACGGCATCCTCATTGGACAGGCCGTCAGGCATCCACTCCTGTCCGTTTATGCGCACCCACACCGGATAGTCCGGCCCCACCGCTTCCTTCACTCGGCGCAGCACCTCCACCACAAAGCGGGCCCGATTGGGCACCTGGCCGCCGTAGCCGTCCTGGCGGCGGTTTGTGGAGGGGGAGAGGAAGGCTGCCAGTAGGTAGCGGTGGGCGGCGTGAAGCTCCACACCGTCAAACCCGGCCTCCTGAGCCCGGCGGGCGGCAGTGGCATGTTGCTCCGCCACCAAGGCCATATCGTCAGGGGTCATCTCTCGGGTGGTACGGCCGTCGGGCATGGTGAAGGGAGAGGGGGCTAGGGGGTTGGGGGTGACACGAGCGCTGGCCGCCACTCCGGCATGCATCAGCTGGATGGCCGCCCTGGCACCGCCGCTGTGGATGGTCTCCGCCAGCCCTCGCAGGCCTATCAGAAAACGGTCATGGTCGATAGCCACCTGGCGGGGCATCGCTTTGGCGGCAACGGTATCCAAGCAGGAGCCTTCCACGATGACCAACCCCACCCCTCCCTCGGCCCGTGCCCCGTAGTACTCCTGGAGGCGCGGGGTGATGAAACCTTCAGCGCACATGTTGGTGCCCATGGGGGGCATCACCGTCCGGTTCTTCACCTCCAGCCCCCCGATGCGCACAGGACTGAACAGCAGCGACCCTGCTCCAGCCATATGGCCCCCTTTCCTGATAGATTTAGCTCATTATACATCCTTCCCCGACGGTAAGGCATGGCCGCCACCGCACACGCCCTGCTATAATGGGACATATTTTCGCAGGAGGGCAACATGGCAGGACCGCTGGAGGGCATCAGGGTGGTGGAGATGGCCCGGGGTTGGGCCGGGCCGGGGGCCGCTATGTACCTAGCGGACCAAGGTGCTCAGGTCATAAAGGTTGAGCCCCCCGGCGGTGACGACGCCCGCCGCTTCTACACCGCTGCCCCCATCCAGGGTGAAGACCGGGGCTTCATGGTGGTCAACCGCAACAAGCGTGGCATGGTAGTGAGCCTGGCCACCGAGCGGGGCAGGGAAATAGTGCGCCGCCTGCTTGATAGCGCCGATGTATTCCTGGAGAACTTTCGGCCCGGGGTGGCGGAGAAGCTGGGCATGGGCTATGACACCCTCCACCATCAACACCCCCGCCTCATATACGCTTCTCTCAGCGGCATGGGGGCCAAAGGCCCCTATTCCGGCCTGCCGGCCTACGATATGATGGTTCAGGCTTTCTCCGGCGTTATGGGGCAGCGCCAGCATCCGGATGGCACCCCCATGAGCGCCGGTGTCTGGGTTACGGACTGCTCTACACCCATGATGCTGGCCTACGGCATAACCCTGGCTCTGCTCGTTCGGGAGCGCACCGGTGTGGGGCAGCGGGTGGAGACGGCCCTGCTGAACCAAGGCCTGGCCATGCAGTCGGTAGAGATGGTGAGGGGAACAGCGGAGCGGGAACGGGCACCGCAGAAGTTTGCGGCCCAACCCATGTATTCCCCCTACCAGTGTGCCGACGGCAAGTGGCTGGTATGCGTGGTGGTCAATAATGAGCAGTGGCACCGCCTATGCCGAGCGCTGGATGCGGAGGCCCTGGCTGAAGACCCCGAGTTTGACGACCCCCTGAAACGGGCGCGGGGTACCGAGGTGCTCTACGCCATTATGTCAAACTTGTACGCCACCCGCCCCAGGGACGAGTGGCTGGAAGTTTTGAAAGAGGCGGACCTAGCCGTGGCCCCGGTGCTGCGCCGGGAGGAGGTGTTCACCCACCCTCAGTTCCTAGAGAACGATATGATAACGGAGGTGGAGCACCCCACAGCGGGCAAAATAAAGATGATGGGAACACCGGTGAGGCTAAGCGAGACTCCACCCCGTGCCCCAGAGACCACAGTAGCCTCCCCCACCCTGGGCCAGCACACACGAGAAGTGCTATTGGAGTACGGCTTCTCCGAGAATGATGTAGCCTCGCTATACGACGAAGGGACAGTAGGCTAAGGGAATTCATTTCATAAAAGCGAAATACTCTGTTATAACCACATTACAGTCGGCGATCCATGAACCGTTTTTGGTCTTGAATCAGAATTGGCCTCTCAGGCCCATCCCAATTGAACCGCCCATAAATATGAGCCATAGCACCTATCGCCAGGCTAACTGAGCTTCTAAATAGGTTAGTCTCGCTGACTGTTAGGTCGTACGATATCATCCCAATATCACAGACAAAATGGTCAGGCAACCAGCGATTTGCCTCAAAGTTTACCAGATTGCCGTCCTTCTGTGCCACAGAGTTCTCTCTGAATCGCCAATAAAGGCTGCAGCACATGATCTGCTGCCATAGCGCACCTCTTAACACCGGTATGGTGTCGGGCTGGGGCCTTTACAATGAGGGGAACTGCCTGTGCCAGTCCGTAGCTTGCTGAAAAGCGTAGCCTATTCGCAGAAGGGTCTCCTCAGACAGTCCCTTGCCCATAAGCTGCATCCCCACCGGCAGGCCGCTAACAAACCCGGCGGGGATAGTGAATGCCGGAATACCGGCGATGTTCACCGGGATGGTGAATATGTCCGAGAGGTACATCTGCATGGGGTCATCCACTTTC
>JASLXN010000001.1:0-16479 GCA_030740315.1 Dehalococcoidia bacterium
GGGCCAGCGTCCCCAGCAAGTGTTCCTTATGCCTATCCTGCCCGGCACCGACGGCAAACAGAAGATGAGTAAGAGCTTGGACAACTACATCGGGGTGGATGAGCCTCCTCAAGAGGTGTTCGGCAAGGTCATGTCGGTCCCCGATGACCTCATCATGCCCTACTTTGAACTGCTAACCGATTTGTCCGACGAAGAGCTCAGTCAGATGGCGCAAGAGATGTCTGCGCAGGGTGTAAACCCCATGGAGCTAAAGATGCGCCTGGGGTTGGAGCTGGTGGGCCAGTTTCACAGCTCTGAAGCAGCCATAACCGCCAGGAATGACTTTGTTAATGTGTTTCAGTTGCGAAATGTGCCAGAAGATGTGCCCGTAGCGGAGTTCGGGATGGTTACCAACACCAATGGGGGTGACAGGCCTTCCCATGGAATAATGGTCATTCATGTGTCCTCCGGCGTTGAGCCCCGCCTTGTGGTTGATATCAGAGCGGGCGACTGTGTGGCGAGTACAGCGGACGCCATTCACACTTTGGGACTTGCGGAGAGCAAGAGCGAGGCCAAGAGGCTGCTTTATCAGGGGGCGGTGGAGGTGGACGGCCGTAAGTTCAGCGCCTCCAAGATATCCCTTGCCGATGGGACTTTGTTGCGAGTAGGCTCCCGACGCTTTTTAAAACTCAAGGAACGCTAGGTAGGAGGGGTAAGTAAAGTGCAGCTAAGGGTACCAGGCCCCACCCCCTGCCCCCCGCGTGTGTTGGATGCCATGACCCGGCAGATGATAAACCACCGGGGCAAGGAATTTGCCGAGATTCTACAGTCCACCACCGGTTTGTTGCAGCAATTTTTCAACACTAAGAACGACGTGTATGTCCTCACCGCATCCGGCACGGGCGGCATGGAGGCGGCTGTGGTCAACACCCTTTCTCCTGGAGACCCGGTTCTGGCCGTGACGACCGGATACTTCGGCGAGCGCCTGGCCAACATGGCTGGCATCTATGGCGCTCAGGTCACCCGGCTGGACTTCCCCTGGGGTCACCCCGCAGACCCTGATGCCGTTTCCCAGGCCTTGCAAAATGACCCTGGCATTAAAGCGGTGCTCATGGTGCATAATGAGACCTCCACCGGGGTCACCAACCCCCTGCCACAGCTATGCCAGGTGGTAAAGGAGTTTGACAAACTGCTGGTGGTTGACGGTATTTCCAGCATGGGTTCCCTGGAGTTCAAGGTGGATGAGTGGGGTATAGATGTGGCCATCACCGCCTCGCAGAAGGGGTGGATGGCCCCGCCGGGCCTGGCCATGATCAGCTTCAGCCCACGTGCTTGGGAGGCCCATGCCTGTGCTACCATGCCCCGTTTCTACTGGGATCTCGCCCTTGCCAAGCGCTTCCTGAACAAGGGGCAGACCCCTTTCACCCCTGCCGTGTCCACCTTGTATGCGATGCTGGCCGCCTTGGAGCTGATGGCCGAGGAGGGGCAGCAGGGCATAATAGACCGCCACCAGCGTGTAGCAGATGCCACCCGCAAAGGGGTGAAGGTTCTGGGGCTTTCCCTGCTGCCACCGGAAGAGTTCGCCTCCAACACGGTGTCCGCTGTGCTGGTTCCCCAGGGGCTGGACACCAAGCAGTTGCAAAGGCTGATGGCCCAGCAGGATGTCATACTCAGTGGCGGCCAGGGGGCTCTTGAGGGGCGCATCTTCCGTATAGGCCACTTAGGATGGGTGACAGAGGAGGATGTCCAGATAGTGCTCAAAGCCTTGGAGTCCGTTTTGCCCCGGGCCGGATTTGTGCGAACGGCCTGATGAATCCGATGGAAAAAGCAAGGGTAATTATAGCCGAACCACTGGCCCCCGAGGGCCTAGAAATACTGCAGGGGCAGACCCGGGTGGACCAACGCCTGGACCTGGACCGTGCCGGTCTCCTCAAAGCCGTTGCCGAATATGATGCGATTGTGGTACGCAGCCAGACAGCCGTGGATGCGGAGCTGATTGATGTCGGTCACAAGCTCCAGGTCATCGCCCGCGCCGGTGCCGGCGTAGACAACATTGATGTGGCGGCCGCCACCCGTAGGGGGATAGTGGTAGTCAACGCCCCGACGGCGAATGTTATTTCCGCCGCAGAGCACGCGGTGGCTCTGATGCTGTCCCTGGCGCGCCACATTCCGCAGGCCCACAGCCTACTGCAAGAGGGTGTGTGGCGGCGCACAGACTTCATGGGGGTGGAGATTCGGAACAAAACCCTGGGCCTCATCGGCTTGGGAAATGTAGGCTCGGCGGTGGCCCGCAGGGCACAGGGGTTTGAGATGAATGTGGTTGTTTCTGACCCCTATGTGTCACACGAGTTTTGCCGCCACCTAGGGGTGCAGTTGGTGTCTTTGGACCAGTTGCTCCGCACCTCAGACTTCATCTCCATGCATGTGCCTCTTACCGATGCCACCCGCGGCCTTATAGGCGTCAAGGAGCTAGACAAGGTGAAACCGTCGGTCCGCATCGTCAACACTGCCCGAGGCGGCCTCATGGATGAGTACGCCTTATACAAGGCCCTGGAGGAAGGCAAGGTGGCTGGGGCGGCGATAGATGTGTTTACTGTGGAGCCTGCCACGGATAACATCCTGTGCAGGAGTCCCAGGGTCATCGTTACGCCTCACATAGCCGGCTCCACGGCGGAGGCCCAGGCGGAGATAGGCCGTGACATAGCGCGGCAGGTGATAGCAGTGCTGGAAGGGCGGCCCACTCCTTATGCTGTGAACGCCCCTTACATCCCAGCGGAGCTTCAAGAGATACTATCACCCTTCCTCCCCTTGGCCCATTCTATGGGCCATCTCATAGCCCAACTTGCCGAAGGGATGACCGGCGACATTCGTATCAGCTATCAGGGGGAGATAAGCAACTACGATATACGGGCAATCAAGGCTACCATCCTCCAAGGCATGCTGGAGGAGGTGAGCGTGGAGCGAGTGAATCTGGTCAATGCGGATCAGGTGGCCGAGCGGCGCCGCCTGCGTATCATGGAGCAGAAGACGGCCATTTCCGAAGTCTACCCCAGCCTTATCACGCTGGAGGTCTCCACGGACTCCGGATCATACAGCACCTCGGGCACCTCCATACAGGGGGAGCCTCATATCGTTTGGGTCAACGAGTTCCGGGTGGATGTGGTGCCGTCCGGAGGCTACTTCATCTTTGGGGAGCACCAGGATCGGCCGGGAATGATTGGTGCCGTGGGCACCATCTGCGGGAAGCACGATATCAACATTCATTCACTGCACTTCGGCCGTGTACGGCCCCGGGGCCTGGCTCTGATGGTGCTGGGTGTAGATGAGCCGGTGTCCGATGAGGTCGTGCAAAAAATCCGTGAACTGGCGGATATCTCTTCGGCTAAGGTAGTCCGCCTGTAGACTGAGGGCCTAAAGCTCCCCATCCACCGGGAACAGCACCAGGCCGGTGGGTATCTTCGGTTGAAAATAGGTGGATTTTCCCGGCAGTTTTTTTCCGGCACGGGCTACACTATACACTTCGGAAGGCGACACCGCGGGCACCAGAAAGGCTATCTGGAACTCACCGAGACGCCGCACAACCTCCTCTACCTCATGGGTGTAAATGATATCGGCACCGGGCACTTCCTCCAGCACCAGTTGGTGCAACAGTTCCACGCTCAGGCTCCCTCCCCCGGTGGGCAGCGGCCGTGATGCTGAAGGGCTGCGGTGCAGAAGCTGCACCCGCCCCGGTGTTGCCCCCAGAACCCCGATATCCCCTCCCCCCAGCAGGTTTAGCAACCCTTCGGGCATCCTGCCTTCCACGGGCATAGACTCCACCTCAAAATCAGCGGCAAGCTTGCCCTGAAGCCCGCCCAGCCACTCCGTGTCCATGCCGCGCACCATCCTGTGCACAGGGCGGATAAGCAGGCCAGGGTCATCGGTGGCTACCATGACCATCATGGTGAAATCCCAGGCCCCGGCCCCCTCGGGGCGGCGTTCCTGTCGGTAGGCCCGGGCGCACTCAAACCGGTGGTGGCCGTCGGCTATGATCAGCGGCCCAGCGCCCAGGTGACGGCATAGGGCGGACACCGTTTCCGTGCCCGCGATGCGCCACAACCGGTGCACTTCACCCGGTGTGACGGCTTCCAGTAGGGGAGGCCCCTGGGACACTACTTCCATGACCGGTGCCACTTGGCTGCCCGGGTCATCATAGAGGACAAAGATGGGGCTTATTTGGGTACGGGTGGCTCGCAGTAGTTGCAGGCGGTCCTGTCGGGCTGCGGCATGGGTGCTCTCATGGGGCATGATGCCACCGGTGTCCAGTCTCACCGCAGCCATAATGCCCCGGCGCCGGTGATTGCACCCCTGGAACTGGAAATGGTGGTCGTATAGGTAGAGTGCACGGTCGTTATCGCGTACCAGCACATCCGTTTCCTGCCACTCCTTCAGAGTGCGGGCTGCTTTGGTATAGCGGTCGTTATCCCCGTTCCCTCCTCCCAGTTCCAGGTGCACTATGTTATAAGGGCTGCGGGCCATACAGGCCCTCTTCTCCGCGGGTGGGATGACATCGTACGGGGGACACAGCACATCCCCGCAGGCGTTGACCATTTCTAGGTTATACTTCAGCCCCCGGAAGGGGCGGACTTCAACCATACCAGGGGTTTAGTGTACCCGTTTCTGGACACCGGGGCAAGCCGCTCTGTTCTCGACTACATAGCGGGATGTCACTGCCCCATATAGGGGGGTTTGAGGGGAAATGGCCCCCGGAGATATTATACTAGGTGGGTGGAAAGATTACTGTTGCCGCCCCCCCCCTCACCCCCTTGCGGCTATATCCCGCAGGGCTATACTATGATGGAGGAGGCATGGGCATGGCTACCGACAGGGTGCAGGCCCGCTTTGAAGAACTGCGCCGCCTAATCAACCACCACAACTATCGCTACTATGTGCTGGACAGCCCCGAAATCTCCGATGCTCGGTACGATGCCCTGTTACGGGAGCTTCGGGAGATGGAGACGGCCCACCCCGACCTAGTGACCTCCGAGTCCCCCACTCAGAGGGTGGGGGCGCCTCCCCTGGACGAGTTCGGCACGGTGGCGCACCGGGAGCCTATGCTCAGTCTCGCCAATGCCTTTTCCTTGGAGGAGTTCGTCGCCTGGCAAAAACGGGCGGAGCGTCTTCTGAGCGGGCGGATTTTTGACATGGTTTGCGAGCTTAAGATGGATGGCTTGGCGGTAGCCCTTACCTATGAGGATGGTCTCCTGGTGACTGGGGCCACCAGGGGGGACGGGTACCGGGGAGAGGATGTCACCCTTAACTTGAGGACGGTGCGCAGCATCCCCCTTGTCCTGCCTACGGGGGGGCGCTTCCCCCGACGGTTCGAGGTGCGGGGGGAGGTGTTCCTCACCAGAGCCGGGTTCAAAAGGCTCAACGAAGAGCGGGCCGCCCAAGGCCAGCCCCTGTTTGCCAACCCTCGCAATGCCGGTGCCGGCTCGGTGCGCCAGTTAGACTCGCGGGTCACCGCCTCCCGGCCCCTGGACATCCACATATACGGTCTGGGCTGGGCCGAGGATGGCGATATACCTCCCACTCACTGGGAGAGCTTGCTAATGCTGAGCTCGCTGGGCTTCAAGATAAGTCCCCACAGCGTTCGTGTGGAAACTACTGCGGAGGTGGAGGCATTCTACCAGCGGTGGCTGGAGGGACGGGATGATCTGCTCTATGAGGCGGACGGGATCGTGGTCAAGATGGACTCCTTCGAATTGCAGCGGGAGATGGGTGCGGTGGCCCGAGAACCCCGCTGGGCCGTGGCCTATAAGTTCCCCGGCATCCAGGCCACCACCCGGCTGCTGGACATCGGCATAAACGTGGGCCGCACGGGCAGCCTCAACCCCTATGCTATTTTGGAGCCGGTGTCCGTGGGGGGGGTCACTATCAGGCAGGCTACCCTCCATAACGAGGACGACATACGCCGCAAGGACATCCGCATCGGCGACACTGTCGTTGTGCAGCGGGCTGGGGAGGTTATACCTGAGGTAGTCGGACCCGTGGTGAGCCTGCGTACCGGACAGGAGTGGGAGTTCTTGGTTCCTCCCCGCTGTCCAGCCTGTGACACGTCGGTAGTCAAGCCTGAGGGGGAAGTGATAAGCCGTTGTCCCAACGCCTCCTGCCCTGCCAAGGCCCTGGAGCGGCTGCGCCACTTTGTTTGCCGGGGTGCAATGGATATAGACCGGGTGGGATTCAAGCTGTGCCAGGCCTTGTTTGAGGCTGGGCTGGTGACGGATGTGGCCGATTTCTACTACCTTACGAAGGACCACCTCTTGACACTAGAGAGAATGGCTGACAAGAGCGCCGAGAATGTGCTCGCTAGCATAGAGCGCAGCAAATGTAGTTCCCTGTCGCGGCTGCTCTTTGCCTTGGGCATACTCCATGTGGGGTACGAGGTGGCCTATGTGCTTGCAGGGCATTTTGCCACTATGGACCGGCTTACGGCGGCCTCCCAGGAGGAACTTTCGGCCATTCCATCCATCGGCCCCAAGATTGCCGGCAGTGTGGCCGCCTACTTCCAGGAAGAAGATAACCACAGTATCATTGACAAGCTGCGTCGGGTGGGTGTAAACATGGAGCAGCCCTTGGCCGTCACTGTGGCCAGACTGCCCTTAGCCGGTATGGAGATAGTGGTTACTGGCCGGTTGGAGTCCATGACCCGTGCACAGGCCGAGTCTAGGATAAGAGAGTCGGGTGGTGTGGTCGGCTCCGGTGTTACCCGCAGAACCACCCATGTGGTCATGGGGGCAAACCCCGGCTTCAAGTCGGAGGGGGGGCGCGCCCTAGGTACCACGATTATCGGCGAGGAGGAGTTCATCAGACTCATGGAGGAGCCTCGCTACTCTTTCCAGGCTGCCCATAGTCAGCACCCCGGCAAACCCATCCGGCTCACATAGGGGGATATGAATCTCATAGTGGGACTGGGCAACCCGGGCCAGGATTATGTCGGCACACGGCACAATGTGGGATTCCGTTGTTTACAGCATCTGGCGCGAAAGCACGGGATGAACTTCTCTCGCCGGGAGTGCCGGTCCAGGGTGGCTACCGCAAAGATTGGCATCAGCCCGGTCCTGCTGGCCCGTCCGTATACTTACATGAACCTCAGCGGGAGCGCCGTAGCCTGCCTGATGCACAAGCACCGAATCTCACTCACCGATATCCTGATTATCTACGATGATATGGACTTGGACCCAGGCCGGATAAGGCTGCGTTCCCAGGGCAGCGCCGGTGGTCACAACGGTGTGCAGTCCATCATCACCGCCTTGGGGAGCCAGGACTTCCCCCGGCTGCGCATCGGCATCGGCCCACCCCCAGGGGATCCCATCCGGTATGTGCTCAGCACCTTCAGCCCTGAGGTGAGGGAGGCTATGGCGAGGGCGGTACGCCATTCGGCGGAGGCGGTTGAATGCCTGTTGCGAGATGGTATTGAAGCGGCAATGAACCAGTTTAACAACCTCTCCAATACTGCCTAGCCATACACCGATACAATGCCATATGTTCTTGGTGTGCTCTATATAGCAAATTAGCAGGAAAGCCTGGTGTGAAATAACTGTTTTCCCATCTGCACGAGAGTAAACTATGGGGGGAAGCCCCCAATGCCCTGTAGCCGTCCAGCAGCGACGCAGACGGGTTCATCAGGGAAGGATAGGTAGTATGGAGGATGGTTTGTAATAACCTTTAGGCCAATATTGCCGTCATAACGCTGCAGGCGTAAAATTTGGCAATTGGCTTATTTCTGACTGACCAAACCGGCTAATCTTGGCTAATTCAAGGAGGCCCACGGCAAGCAGTTCCTAAGCACTCTTCAGCCCGGTGTCAATCGGGGGGCTACAGTTCTGTGGCTGGTAATGGCCCCCATGGGTAGCAACCTGGGCAATGCGGAGGGCTTCCCCAGAGAGACTATGGTCAACCAAGAGGAGGCCCGGGTCAGGGGTGGGTATGGTCATCATAGAGCATACGATGGTGGATCTGCGCCACGGAAGGGTAATTCTCAAACAGTTCTCCATAGACCATGATAGGTATATCCACACTTGGGCGCAGGTGGCTAAATTACGGCGGCATGGAACTGCCGCCGTAATTTAGCAGACGGCCTGCCCACACCGGAGTTAACCGGATAGCTGAGGAATTGCAAAACAAAGGAGGAAGAGTGCTATGAGGATGGCCTTGGAGGGTGTCAAGATTCTGGAGCTTACGGTGCTGATCAACGGCCCCTTGGGCACTGCTTTGCTTGGGGACATGGGTGCGGAGGTCATCAGGATAGAGGACTTGCCCGGCGGCGACCCGGCCCGGGCGCACCGCCTGGACGGCCTGCCCTCCCCACACCCCATCAATTACCTTATGGAGTTGCAGAGCCGGAACAAAAAATCGGTCGGGCTAGACCTGAGGCGGGAAGGGGCATCGGAGGTAGTCCACAGGTTGGTGTCCGGCGTGGACGCCTTCGTCTCCAATCTGCGGGAGGCTACCCTGAAGCGCTGGCTCCTGGACTATAATACCCTTGCTGGTATAAACCCGGGCCTGGTGTACGCCCTGGCCACCGGATACGGCGGCCAGGGACCGGATGCCGATTTGCCCGCCCAAGACTACGGCGTTATGGCCCGCGCTGGACTCCTGAGCGTGATAGGAGAGCCGGAAGCACCACCTCCTCCAATGGGAATGGTCGCTGTAGCAGACCATGTAGGGGCCAGTATGCTGGCGTATGGCCTCATGCTGGCCCTATTCCACAAAGAGCGCACTGGTGAAGGACAAAAGCTATATACATCATTGCTCGGAGGCCAAATCGCCCTGCAAGCGATGGCGTTGCAGTCCTATCTCATCACTGGGGAGCACCCGCAGAATCTTAGCCGGAAGAGCATGCCCAACCCGCTGCGAAACCTGTACCAGACCGCCGATGGCAGATGGATTTGTCTGGGCATGGGTTGGAGCGACCGTTTCTGGGCTGGGTTTTGTCGGGCCATCCGGCGGGAGGAGTTGATAGCGGACAGCAGGTTCGACTGGGCCGGGAAGCGGGCCGAAAACGCCTCAGCGCTGGTCTCCATTCTGGATCAGGTGTTCGCCACTCTGTCCTTGAACGAGTGGCTGAGCATCATGCGGGAGCACCGGCTGCCGTCGTCATCGGTAAACAGCTATGCGGAGCTGGCACAGGATCCACAGGTCTGGGAGAACGGCTATCTCACTACGGTGGAACACCCTGTCCACGGTGAACTGAAAGAGGTTGGCCTGCCGGTACAGCTCACACGGACGCCGGGCAGGGTAAGGACCCCATCGCCGGAATTGGGCCAACATACAGAGGAAGTGCTGGTGGAGATGGGCGGCTTTGGGTGGGACGAGATTACCCGGCTCAAGGAGCGGGGCGTAATCATCTGACTGCAACGCTGTAAGAGGCCGCCGCTTGATACAGTTATGAAGGAATCCTGGGCCTGATAGCTTCTCTGACCTGCTTCCCAGCCGTCTACATAGTCCCAGTTTGCTTGATTACCATATCAACCCCGGGGACGGAAAACATCCCGCGAAGATAGGCCGTTAAGCGAGCATTTCTTTGCCCGCCCACCTGGTGAATAGATTTGGGGGCTACGCCGTCCAGAAATAACACACGTGTGGGAGGGAACTAACACTGCTTGCCAAGTGATCTCAGAGAGGGATCTACCCCCTCCCTTTTCGAGTAAGCAGTATACAGGTATGGGGTATATAGAGCGGCAACGATTTGGACAGGTTTGGCACCAGGACATGCTGTACTTAACGAAACTTTGCCACGAAGACTTGACATCTCGTGTTTGTCATATCTTACTATATACCTGTAATGGGTATAAACGAATCGCAGGAGGAGGTGGCAAATGGCCCAGGTAGCCAGAACGCCACGGCGGTATAAGTATAGCCGAGACAAGAATGCTCTACTGGCTAGGCTCAAGCGGGTAGAGGGACAGGCCAGAGGGGTGCAGCGCATGTTGGAAGGGGATCGTTATTGTGTGGATGTTGTGCAACAGCTAAATGCCATTTCAGCAGCGGTAGATGAGGTAGCCCTGATAGTGCTGCAGAACCATATCGAAGGGTGTGTATCCGATGCCATCAAAGAGGGAGTCGGGGAGGAGTGCATCGGCGAACTGATGGATGTCATGAGGCGGGCTATAGGCCGCTGAGGACTGGAGCACACAAATGAGCAGGGAAATCCAGCGCGGAAACTGGACGTATTACATCTGCAAGGCATGCGGTTTCGCCTATACCGAAGAGAAATAGGCACAGGACAGCGAGGAGTTCTGCACGGGGTGCCATGGCTGCTCAATTGAGATAACCCAGCATACTATGAAGATGCCGGAGGAGTAAATAGATGGCTGAAACGGCGAATAGTCACCCGCGGCAAGACAACTCCCTAGGACAGGAAAAGGTGGTCATACCGGTTACCGGTATGACCTGCGCCTTTTGCGTGGCCCATGTTACCCAGGCGCTGGAAGAGGTGCCTGGGGTGAAGGGGGTCCAGGTAAATCTGGTCACGGAGCAGGCATCGGTAGAATTCGAGCCCGGCCGCATCGGCCTGGGCGATCTGGAGAAGGCCATCCGTGACACAGGCTACAGGGTGGGCTGGGACACCGCACTGCTCCAAATCACCGGTTTGACCTGTGCCTCCTGCGTGGGGAAGATACAGGCGGAGGTAGGGGATCTGCCGGGGGTCTCCAAAATCGCGGTAAACCTGACTTCGAGCACGGGGAGAGTTGAATACCTTTCCAGCGTTATCGGCATCAAGGAAATCAAAAGCGCGATACAGGGCCTGGGCTACGGTGCAGAGGAGAAGTTGGAGGGCGAGGCCGCCCAGGACCGAGAGAGACAGGAGAGGCAGCGAGAAATCCGCCGCCAACTCATTAACCTGCTCATCGCGGCCACGCTGGGGATGGCGGTGATGGCGGGCATGCTCCAGCCCTACTGGTTACTGCCTCGTATTGTGCCGGATTGGATGAACAACAAGGTATTTCTGTTCGTACTTACCACGCCCATCGTCTTGGGGCCGGGCCGGCAGTTCTTTGTCAACTCTTTTAAAGGGTTGAGGAGGGGCATCACCGATATGAACTTGCTCTATGCTACCGGAATAGGGGCGGCATATCTCATCGCAGCCATAAACACCTTCCTGCCCGATGCCGGCTTCGGCGGCAAGGATGCCACCTTTTACGAGGCGGCAGCCCTGCTGACGGCCTTCATCATCTTGGGCCGCTACTTAGAGGTGGTCACCCGGGGGCGCACATCAGAGGCCATCCGCAAGCTGATGAGCCTCCAGCCAAAGAAGGCATGGGTTCTCCGGGAAGGGGAGGAGGTGGAGGTCCACGTAGATGAGGTGCAGGTAAACGATACAGTTATCGTCCGCCCCGGGGAGAGCCTCCCTGTGGACGGTGTGGTGAGAGAGGGGTACTCCGCGGTGGACGAGGCCATGTTCACCGGGGAGAGCCTCCCCGTGGAGAAGAAGCCGAGGGACGAAGTTATCGGGGGCACCATGAACAAGACCGGCACTTTCCGCTTCCAGGCCACCCGGGTGGGCGGGGAGACCGCGCTCTCCCAGATTATCCAGACAGTGGAGAACGCCCAGCTCAGCAAACCCCCTATCCAGCGCTTGGCCGATACGGTGGCTGGGCACTTTATCCTGGGCGTCCACCTGCTTGCACTGGCGGTGTTCCTGTTCTGGTTCTTCCTCGGCTTCGACTGGTGGTTTATACCTGAGAGCCGTCTTATGCTCACCCCATATATCCTGACCAGTCTGGGCGTCTTCGGATTTGCCCTCCTCTCCTCCATAACCGTACTGGTCATCTCCTGCCCCTGTGCCGTGGGTCTGGCCACTCCTAGCGCTATCATGGCCGGCACCGGCAAGGGTGCGGATTACGGCATACTTTTCAAGGGCGGCGACGCTTTGGAGGCCTCCAGCAAGCTCACCACCATCGTGTTCGACAAGACGGGCACCCTGACCCGAGGCGAGGCCTCGGTTACCGATGTGGTGGCGGTGGGACTAATGGAGGAGGAGGCCCTGCAGATGGCCGCCGTGGCCGAGAAGAACTCGGAGCATCCCCTTGGCGAGGCCATAGTGAGGGCCGCCCTGGGGCGGGGGACAGAGGTGCCCGACGCCGACACCTTTGAGGCAATCCCCGGACATGGAGTATCGGCCCGCTGGAACGGGCAGGACATAATGCTGGGCAACCGCAAGCTTATGGCGGAGCAGGGTGTCGCCATGGGCGACCTCCTGTCACGGGCCGAAGATATGGAGAATGAAGGCAAGACGGCCATGTTCCTGGCCGCCGACGGCCAGAGTAGGGGCATCATCGCCGTGGCCGATACTTTGAAGGCCAACTCGGCTCAGGCTGTAGGCATCCTGAGGAGGATAGGCTTGGAAGTGGCCATGATAACCGGGGACAACCGGCGCACCGCTGAGGCCATAGCCGGCCAACTGGGTATGGATACGGTGTTGGCCGAGGTGCTGCCTCAGGACAAGGCTATCGAAGTGCAGAGGCTTCAGGGGCAGGGGAAACGGGTGGCCATGGTTGGAGACGGTATTAACGACGCTCCGGCCTTGGCCCAGGCCGATGTGGGCATAGCTATAGGCTCCGGCACCGACGTGACCAAGGAGACGGGACATGTCATCCTGATGAAGGACGACCTCTTGGATGTCATTACGGCCATCCAGGTGGGCAGGGCCACCATGAAGAATGTGAAACAGAACCTGTTCTGGGCCTTCTCCTATAACACGGCGGCCATCCCTTTGGGCATGGGTGTCATCTATCCCTTCACCGGCCTGATGGTAAGCCCAGAACTGGCTGCCTTGTTGATGGCTATGAGCTCTGTCACCGTAACACTTAACGCACTACGGCTCAAGGGGTTTGTGCCTGGTATTAAAAAGGGTCCTCCGGGCAGGAGTGTGGAGATGGAACTACGCCCGGCTCCGGCAGAACAGAAGGCAGGTTAGGAGGCGGTATGGCTGAGGACTATCTGAAAAAGGCACTAAGGGTGAGCTATTTGGTGAGCTTCGGTTTTTCACTGGTGCTGGGTGTGGGTTTCTTCCTGCTCACCAGTCTCACCGGGGACTACGAGGTGCTTGCCCGGTACGGGGGAGGGGGCTGGGTATTCCTGCTGGCCAACATCATCGCTCTGCCCACCGTAACCCCGGTTATGAAGCGAAGGTACCGTGAATAAGGCGTGGTTAGCATCCCTTGGCCTAACCTGCTTGCCGAAAAAGTCGCCTGTTCATCAGCGTGGGTTAGGTGGCCTTCGCCGTGCTCCTTACCGTTATCCTGGTAGGGCCGTACCCGGGGTGGAGCGAGGCCGTTACCGGCCGTATCCGTAGCGCCAGCGCAGACCTGTTGGTGCGGCAGTAGGGTTCTACGGACATGTTTCGCAGTGTTTCCTACCTGCCCGCCTCTGTATATTGGGAGTTGCGTTCTTTGGAAATGGTGGGATATGTTAGCCTCTTTGACTGTAAGCAGAAGACCGGATAACTGACAGTACTCACATAACCTCGTGTGGTCGCCCCCCCAAGGGGTCTCGGGCGCGTCTCCAGTGCTTCAGGCCCTTAACGTTAAAAGAATTGTCAATCAGTTCAATTCAGGCTATCCTTAAGAAGGCATAATTTAGCCAATATATCCGTTATCAGTGAGTACTTAAAGGAGGCCGGATGATTAAGACATGGTATGTTGGTGTGGTGGTGGCTGCGGTGTTCCTAATAGTAGCGGCCTGCGGTGGAGGGGAGACCTCTGCCCCCGCACATGACGACGGAAGCTTGACAGATGCCGGTAGGGAGCTATTCACTAGTCAGGGCTGCGCTGCTTGCCACACGGCTGGTGGTGTCGGTGCGGATGTTGGGCCCTCTCTTGACGGCCTGTTCGGGACCCAGCGGGAACTCGCCAGTGGAGAAACCGTGACTGCTGACGCCGGATATATAATGGAGTCGATAAAAACTCCGGCCGTCAAGGTGACCAAGGGCTTTCCAGAGGGTCTTATGCCTCCCTTCGACCAGCTTTCCAGCAACGAGGTACACCAGCTTGTTCACTTCATTGAGAGCTTGAAGTAAACACACTCCAGTTGGATACCGGGGCTGGCCGGTTGACCTGGTTTCAGATTGACGGAACAGAATAGAGCAGTCTATAATATCAGCAATTAAGGCGTAATAGTAATGAAGGCTGTAAAGCGATATGCGTAAGACGTTTCAACGGCAGGTAATCTTGGAGGAGTTGCGGGTCACCAAGGATCACCCGCGGGCGGCGGAGCTATATGCAAGGGTCCGTCACCGCATCCCCACCGTATCCTTCGGGACGGTGTACCGCAACCTCCGCATGCTGAGGGACCAGGGACTCATCCAGGAGCTTACGCTTGGGGATGAGGCATCCCGTTGGGATGGCAATTACAGCTTGCACTATCACTTCACCTGCCAGAACTGCGGCCAGGTACAGGACTTGGAGGTGGAGCCGGACTCACGTTGGGAGGCGAAGATTGAGTGCCTTACAGGACTGGCAATCAACCACCACAGGGCCGAATTCTACGGCCTGTGCTCAGATTGCCGGAACTAATCCGCTGTCCCCGTTTGGGCAAGAATTGACTATACTTCCCTGCCATGGTACAATGCCCCCCTTGACCTAGGTGTGTCTCATCGAAGTAGCTGGAGGAAGGACGCCTTATGAGCGCATTTGATAAATTTGAGGAAGTCCGCCTCGACCGTCATAAGTACGCCAAAGAATGGAAGGAGCGCACCGGACGCCGGGTATTCGGTTACTTCTGCACTTATGCTCCTGAGGAGCTAATCCATGCCGCCGGTATCTTGCCGGTGCGGGTGCTGGGAAGCCATGAGCCTGTGGATGTCACCGAGCCGTACATTCCCAGCCAGTGGTGCCCTTACTGCCGTGACACCCTCGCACAGGGGCTGCTGGGCAGGTATGACTACATAGAAGGGCTGGTCTATACTTTTGCCTGCGCACACATCTGGAACACCTATCTTAGTTGGACCCGTCACATACCCCCGTCCTACTACCATCACATGTATATCCCGGAGCACTTCTACAACCCGCATGCCAGGGCAGCATTGATTGATGAGATAAATGACTTCAAGCAGGACTTTGAGAAATGGTTGGGCCGCCCCATCACGGATGCCGATTTGGACCGTACCATTGATGTGTATAACACCAATATCCAACTACAACATCAGATATATGAGACTCGCAAGCTGCCCAACCCGCCGATCACCGGGGCGGAGGCCCATAGCATGGTTATAGCGGGCCAGCTCATGGACAAGGAGGAGCATACCCAACTATTGCGGGAGGCCTTGGCCGAAATCAAGCGTAGGCAGGGTATACAGGACCCCGGCATAAGGCTGATTATTCTGGGTAGTGAGAACGATGATGTAGGCCTGACCAGCTTTATAGAGTCCCTGGGGGCCACAGTGGTGATAGACGAGACCTGTGGTGGTAGCCGTTATTTTTGGCAGCCCATAACCCCACAGGAAGACAGGGTAGCTGCTATAGCGGACCGCTATATAAGTCGGCCTCCATGTGCTCACAAGGACTTGGTAGACCGCAAGCGGCTTGATTTCATCAGGCAACGGGTTGAGGAGTACAAGGCCCAAGGGGCCATATTCATCCTGCAGAAATTCTGCGATATTTACGAGTTTGACATCCCCGCCATGCAGAAGATGCTGAATGAAATGGGAATTCCTTTATTGACCCTGGAGATGGATGTTACCACTCCATATGGCCAGTTCGGGACCCGTGTTGAGGCTTTTCTGGAGACTCTGCAATTGGAACTGGTATAACAGGAGCGGACATAGCGCTACGAGCTTGGTGCAAGCTTAAGGAGGCAGCATGGCTACACTGACGAAATACCCTACTAAGCCTATAAAAGTATGGGGGAAGATGAAAGAGTTGCGGCGTAAGCACTTTCACCGTACTTGGAACGCCCGAGAGAACGGCGGCATCGTAATCAACGGCATCGTAGAGGCTTTTCTGGGTATGTTCGCCGGGTTTGGAGAGTTCGGCAATCCCTCTTACGGCCCCTATTTCACAGTGTTGATGCGAAACCCGGACCAACTGACAAAGGTGCTTGAAAGCGCAGAGGCTTGGGGCCTGAACCGGGAGATTTGCTCCTCGATGCGTTGCCACTTGGGTCAACTAGTGAGCGGCATGTCCACCAAAAACCCGAAGGGTGGAGAGGTAGTCCCTGATTTCTGCTTCCAGTTCAATAACTGCCATTCCATGGTGAAAACAGGGCAGATTTTCCACGAGGAGCAGGGCCTGCCCTACTTTGTGCTGGATGTCCCCTGGAAAACTCGGGATATCGAGATGAAGTATCAGGTGGCCCAGCTCAACGAGGCCGTAGAGTGGATTGAGAAGACCACAGGCAAGAAGTGTGATGACGAGTTGTTGATTGAGGCCACCAACAATGAGTGGGAGTCCGCTACACTATACTCTAAAGTATGCATGCTTCAGAAAACCACCCCAGCACCGTACGACATGCGACAGC
>JASLXN010000001.1:16502-29797 GCA_030740315.1 Dehalococcoidia bacterium
ACGCTGCGTTACGAGAAAGTATGTGTGGACTACACCCGTGAGCTTCTTGCCGAGACCGAAGAGCGGGTAAAGGAGGGTATTTCGGCTCGAGGCTTCGAGACCGCCCGTTTTACTCAGGAGGGAATACCCCCGTTCTACCACATCCAGATATTGCGCTTCCCCGCCGAATACGGTGCCGTTTTCGTGGGCGGCGATATCCTCCTAGGCAGCTTCGGCTGTTGGGACTTTCAAGAAGACGGTAGCTGGACAGTCCCTACCACACCCAAAGAGAGGGGCATTGAGCTGAAGACTCGCGACGATGCCCTGTGGGCATTGGCCGACATGTACCTGCGGCATCATCCGGTAGCTCGTAATTGTTGCTCTCCGGACCGGCCTGAGGAGTACTTGAAGAGGGCGCAGGACTTCAACTGCGATGGCGTTATCCTCCATCTGGACCGGGGCTGCAAGGGATACCAGACCGGTATGTTGGAAGCAAAGCAGTTGATTCAGGAGGCTGGCATTCCGGTTACCACCTACGAGTCCAGCCAGGCGGACCCCAGGGACTTTGACACCATCAAAATCTATGACCATCTTGAGTCCTTTATGGAAAACCTGGGGCTGAGCAAGATTCCCGCAGATGCCTTCGGGGAGGGCGAAGACACAACGGACTGAGATTCATCACAGGTTATGAAGCCGGGGGCCATGCAGGCCCCCGGCTTCTTTTTGTGCGTTACTCTGTTTGAAAGGGTCAGAAGGCCTAGGTATAATGACTATGGAAATGTTAGAGAAATTAGCCGAATTTGAAAACAGGTACCAGGAGCTACAGAGGCTTCTTGGTACACCTGAGGTGGCCCAGGACCCGGACAGGGTGCGGGATCTTGGAAAAGAGATGGCTTCGCTGGAGCGGGTCGTTGGCCGCTATCAGGAGTATATGTCCGTGCTCAAGGACTTGGAGGATGCCCGGTCTATACTGGATGATGACCCGGAACCGGATATGGTCGAGCTGGCCCTCCAGGAGGTGGCCAAGCTGGAGGACACTCAGGCGGCCCTGGAAGCCGAACTTATGCAGGCGCTCTTGCCTCGTGATGAGCGGGGGGAGCGGAATGTGATTATGGAAATACGTGCTGGCACCGGTGGTGAAGAGGCCGCCCTGTTTGCCGGAGACCTGTTCCGAGCCTATTCGCGCTATGCGGCCAACCACCGTTGGGGGGTGGAAGTGATTGATGCTAGCCCCAGCGAGCGAGGAGGGTTCAAAGAGGTGGTGTTTGAAGTTCGGGGCCGGGGAGCCTTCCGCAACCTGCACCACGAGGCCGGCGTGCACCGCGTACAGCGGGTGCCCCTTACTGAGGCTTCCGGACGCATACACACCTCCACCGCATCGGTGGCAGTACTGCCTGAGGCCCAAGAGGTGGAAGTAGACATAAAACCAGAAGATATAAGAGTTGAGTTCTACCGTGCCAGCGGCCCAGGTGGACAGAATGTAAACAAAGTATCTTCAGCGGTTCGCATGATTCACCAGCCCACCGGGATTGTGGTACAGTGCCAAGAGGAGCGATCCCAATTCCGCAACCGCCAGTCGGCGCTTCAAGTGTTGCGGGCGAAGCTACTGCAGTTAGAACGGGAGCAGCAGCAGCAACAGGTCACGAAAGAGCGGCGCTCACAAGTAGGTTCCGCAGAGCGAGCGGAAAAAGTGCGTACCTATAACTTTCCACAGAACCGGATTTCAGACCACCGCATCGGCCTCACCATGCATAGCCTAACCCAGGTCATGGAGGGCAACTTAGACGAACTCATCAGCGCCCTGGAGCAGGCTGAGACGCAGCGCCAGATGGAGGCCGTCACTGCTTCCAGCGGATGACCCTCTGGGATGTGTGGAGGTGGGGCGGTAGTCGCCTCCACAACGCAGGTATCCCAGATGCACTCTTGGAGAGCGAAGTCCTTCTCCGGCACTCTCTGGGCCTATCACGGGCTATGTTTTTCTCACGCTGGGGAGAACAAATCTACCCAACTGGGCGGCGCCGGTTCCGCACTTACATTAACCGCCGTTTGAAGAGGGAACCTACCGCGTACATCCTCAGGCACAGGGAATTCTATGGACTCGGGTTCTTCGTGGATCCGCGGGTGCTTATTCCTCGCCCAGAGACGGAGTTGTTAGTAGAGAAAACCATAGAGCTGGTGGGGGAACGGCCGCTGCAGGTGGTGGAAGTGGGCACTGGGTGTGGCGCAGTGGCTATTGCCCTGGCCCATTATTTACCTCTGGCCCGCCTGTCGGCCACCGAGATATCCCCCCTGGCACTACAGGTGGCCCGTCGCAACCGGAGACACTACCAGCTGGGACGCCAGCTGAAGCTGTTGCAGGGTGACCTGCTTCTTCCTCTGTCATTTAAAGCGGACATAATAGTGGCCAACCTCCCTTATGTGAGGAATAGTGATATTGCTGATTTAATCCCGGAGGTCAGGGATCACGAACCCCTTAGTGCGCTGGCGGGAGGGCCGGATGGCCTGGATTTGATACGCCGCCTGGTTGCGCAAGTGCCGCAGCGGCTGAAGCCCGGAGGGTGGCTCCTGCTTGAGGTGTGTCAGGGTCAGGCGGAGGAAGTGACCTTGCTTCTGGAGAGGGTCCTGGGTGCATGGCGCACAGATGAGGTGGCAGATTTGGCGGGCGTTCCCCGGTTAGTTATGGCTCAAGTAGCTTGACAGGAAGGGATAAAACCAGTAATAAGAGCCTATTTGGAACCACGGTTTCTTAGAAGAAGCTGAAGGTGTAGGTATTTGTACGATCATCGTCTTCATGGATGGTGCGGTCTTTGGGCGAGGCCGCTTTGATATGGGGGATGTCGGGTAAAGAGGCAGTTGAAGTTAATGAAACAATCGATGGTGCTAACGATGGTTATTCTTATTATTCTGTTTGTGGCATCGCTTGGATTCGCTTGTTGTACATCAGAAGTTTCACCCACTGTAGAACACGTTACAAATCCAAAGGCTGATGTAGCGAAATCAAGGACAATCCATTTACTGCTACTCCAGCGGCGGGGCCGGAGAAGGTAACCACCACTGTGGTTCCTAAAACTTCCACAACTACTGCTACCGTCCCACCACCAACCGGCACTCCTGTGATCCCAAACAACAAGCTAAGTGGTAGAAGAGTGCCCAGGATCAAAGAAATGATTTGTACACCCAGCAACCCTTCAATCGGTGAGTTTGTTGAATGCTATTTTTCTGTCTCCGGCAGGATCGATAAGATATCCTGGTCTACGCCTGACGGAAATCCGCAAAGCGGTATAGACAAACATTTTGTGTCTTCATTTGATGTGTCGGGGCCGACTTCTATTACATTATTAGAGGTTTGTAACGGTTCTAGCTGTACAAAGAGCATCACGGAAGTTTTCCTTGATTTAACGGCTGACTTAGTATCGATATTTTCGACCAACGCCAAGAATTATTTCCGTTAGGATTTAACTACCAATGACTTCTACTTAATCATTCGCTACCGTCGTCAACATAGCGTCTCCAATAGGCCATTGCAGCACCTGCCTGATGAGACGTTACGGTTGCTGTTGGGGAGCGCCAGGCAATCCGGTCCACTAGTTCCTTCATCCCGGGGGGCGGCGTCGTCAGCTTGCTGTTGTAGAGGGCGGTGCTGTACGGGTAAGCTTGAACCTAGCCCTGACCCAAGGAGATGGGTCATGTGCCTCGCGCAATCCTTGCTGAACACCCTCTTTCCTTTTGGTTGACAAGCTAAAGGGTGGCTGATAACTTTAGGGATGGAATTCACAAGCGAGGTAAGCATATGCCCAAATTGATTGTGTGCGCCAAGCAGGTTCCTGACCCTGAAGCGCCTCCGGGTAGCTTGAAGGTGGACACATCCGCCAACAAGGTAGTTTTACCTGCCAGTATTTCGCCGGTCGTCAACCCGTATGACGAACAGGCAGTGGAGGCTGCACTGCGTCTCAAGGATGCTCTGGGCGGCAGTATCACAGTGATAAGCCTGGGAAACAACCTGCAGCGAGATGTGGTAAAAAAACCGCTGTCTATGGGCGCCGACGAGTTGATATTGCTGGAGGATCCTGCCTTTGAGGGTGGTGATGCCTGGTCCACTGTTACGGCACTGGCTGCTGCCATCAAGAAGGTCGGTGAGTTTGACCTGGTGATCTGTGGCCGCCAGGCTGCGGACTGGGACGCTGGGCAGGTGGGCTTGGGGCTCGCCGAGATGCTGGGACTGCCCGTCATTAGTTTGGCCCAGAAGGTGGAGGTGATGGATAGTAAGGTAAGGGTGGAGAGAGTTATCACCGATGGCTACGAAGTGATAGAGTCCTCACTCCCCGCCCTGATTACGGTGAGCAATGAGTTGGGTGAGCCCCGGTACGCCACCTTGAAGGGCATAATGGCTGCCTCTAAAAAGCAGCCCACCGTATGGAAACCGGACGATATAGGGCTGGACGCTTCTCAGGTGGGGGAGGCTGGGCGCAAGTCCAAGTTGGTTCGTCTGTTCCAGCCCAACAAGGAAGCCCACTGCGAGATAGTTGAAGGTGAGTCTGCTGAAGAGGCGGGGAGCCTTCTGGCCGATAGGCTTCGGACCGCCAAGATCATTTAGCACCTTTTAAGGAGGCTCTTACTATGTCATCACCGCTCTCGGTACTGGTAACTGCTGAAGTTAACGAGGGCAACCTCTCGCCTATTACGCTGGAGCTTCTTGGCTCCGCCAGGGACCTGGCCGAAAAACTTGGTGGCAAGGTTGTCTGCGCCCTGTTGGGCAACGGGGTCGCTGGCATCGCTCAGCAGATAATCGCACAAGGCGCAGACCAGGTGATCGTGGTGGATGCCCCTGCCCTACAGGACTACCTGTCTGACACCTATACACGGGTTATGGAGGAAGTGGTTCGCCAGACTGAAATTGAGATAGTGCTTCTAGGACACACCTCTATGGGAAGGGACCTTGGCCCCCGCTTGGCCTTCCGCCTTGGTGCCGGGCTGGCCACGGACTGCATTGAGCTGGATATAGATAGTGGCTCGAAACAGCTTATGGCTACCCGCCCCGTGTATGGGGGCAATGCCCGGGCTACTTTCGCCACCGACACGCATCCCCAAATGGCAACTGTACGCTCAAAAGCCATGACTCCCCTTCCGCTGGACCCCTCCCGTCAGGGCGAGATTGTTACCCTCAGCGCGATGCCGGACCTGAAGGCCGGGTTGATACTCTCTGACCGGGTGAAAGAAGAGATCAAAGGAGTAAAGCTGGAGGATGCACCGGTGGTGCTGGGTGGTGGCCGCGGTCTGGGTGGACCCGAAGGCTTCCAGCTATTAGATGACCTGGCCCGGGTGCTCAAGGGTGCCGTGGGCGCTTCCCGTGCCGCTTGTGACAACGGCTGGTGGCCGGCTTCCGCTCAAGTGGGTCTGACTGGCAAAATAGTAGCCCCAGACCTGTATGTAGCTATAGCCCTTTCTGGATCCAGCCAGCACATGGCGGGCTGCTCCGGCTCCAAAACCATCATCGCCATCAATAAGGACCCGGAGGCCAATATTTTCAAGGAGTCCCAGTACGGCGTGGTGGGTGATTATAAGCAGGTACTGCCCGCCTTTGCCAAGAGAATAAAGGAACTCCTGGAGGAATGAACGGCGAGTTCCCGGTCAATATAGAAGAGGTCAAAGGCCACATTGACCGGGCGGATATATTTTCCATCTATTTCCCTTTTGTGGGGAAGACCCTGGTGGTGGATACCCGCACCAATGCGGGTACGGGTCCCTTTGTTGGGCTACTACCCATGACCCGTTCTGTGGAGGAGCGGTTGTGGAGCCTGCACAAGATGCGCCCCGGCTTCCCCCGGCCCCGCGGACTGGTGGCCATTCCTTGGCCTAGGTACGCCCAGAGCCTCAAAGAGTTGGGGATCTGGGAGCGGGTACTGGCCCGCCTGGGCCCTCTTGGTTTCCCGGATACGGAGAAGGACTGTGAATATGCCTTTTCCCAGTTGCTTCTGGCGGAGGCCAAGGAGATGAGAAAGGCCATCACTGGGGATGGATATCACTCCCTGTGGGAGCCTCCTCGGGCATAGCCTGCCCGGCCACGGCCTGTAGATAGACGGCAGCCGGCTCTGAACTGGGAGAAGCCCACCTAGGGGAACACGGGGAACCAGCCGTCCGCCAGCCAGTGGGTGAGGATGTCGGTCTGTCCATCCAGAGGGAAGACTCGGTAGCTGGAGAGGTAGAACTCTACAGGGAAGGGGGCGTAGCCCAGCCACCCCTGTATATAAAAAAAGAGGGGAGGCAGGAGGGGAAAACAGCAGCAGCCCTCCGGTCTGTCCATATGGGAAACCCGCTGGCTAGGCAGGCCGAGGGGATGGAGACTCCGATGAGATATAGCACCTCCAGTGACATGGTGGGGGAAATCTGCCACACCACTGGGTCCAACAGCGCCCCCACGCCCACCACCCAGCTCTCTTAAAACATCCAGATCCTGTATTCTATATATAATAAGCAACCATTGCAGATACACATTTTATTGCTGGTCGGCGTTGTCGCTCAGCCAGCGCCGGTACCAGCCCATGGCGTGGGCCATTACCTCTTCAAATGGCTCCCTGCGGTAGACATCCCAGTGGCCGCAGCTTATCCGGGCCAGGGCCCTGGGTTCACCGGCCCGCTGGTGCATGGCTTGGGACTCCCCCAGAGGCACCAGCTCGTCCCTGACGGAGTGAATCCACATGGCGGCCCTGGGTGATATTGCGGCTACCACCTCCTCCGGTTTGAAGGCCATCACCGCCTCCGCCGATTCCAAGGTTATCTGCGTGCTCCACTGTGGTAGCTGCTTGAGGGCTAGGGGAGTGGTCTTATCCCAGAAGGATTGGGTGGAGGGGTCTGGTACCATTATGTCCAGGGTGTCCACGTAAGCTGAGGAGCCGTTGAGGAGGCGTTGCCGGCGGTCCTCCTCCAAACGTGAAGAGAGATGCTGCCACTGCCAGAAGTGGCGCATGCCCCGGAGCCACCGCTCCCCATTGCCGATACCGCTGGTGCTGACCAGGCATTTGACCCTATCATCCGTTCCGGTGGTGTAGGATGCGATGGCTCCGCCGAAGCTGGTGCCATACAGCCCCATCCGTTCCGGGTCCACCCCCAGCTGTAGCTGGAGGAAAGTGATGGCGTTGCGGGTATCCTCCACCTGGACCTGAGGCAGGAGCTGAAAACGGGGCTCTCCTTGGCTCTCGCCGAAGAAGCGGTAGTCAAAGGTAAGGGCGTAGAAGCCCATTTCCGCCAGCCGCTGGGCCACTGGGGGCAGGAATGACTCCTTTATGCCGGTGAACCCCTGGCACAGGACCACACCGGGGCGGCCCCCCACCATCGTTGGCCCTTCCGGGGAAAATAGCACCCCGGCTATCTTGAGGCCTCGGCTGTAGAATGAGACCGGCTGTTCCATAGTGCCTCCTTGAGTAGATGTCCCATGATAGGCAGGCCTGTGGCAGTCCTGTCAAGGCCACCGGAGTGAAGTACGCCAGCACACCGGGTGAAGCTGGCGGCATCCAGCACATCCGGCGTGTTAAGATGGGTGCTGTGAGTAGGATGAGAAGCGCTCTGTTAGTGCTGGCCGGCTTTGCGTTGGCCTTTATCGTTATGACTGGTACCATTTGGGTGTTTATCAGCCTGCCCTCCCGTTTCCTCCTCTCGGCCCCGGTGCCCGGGAACGAGTATACGCCGCCGGTTATCAACCCGGGGGAGCCTGTGCCGGGCCGGGCGGAGGGCCATGTTTACAACATCAACACCAGCTCCGGTGGCCTCAGCGCCACTGTAGACGTTACCATAAATGAGGCCTTGTTGGACTCAGCGGTCAGGCAGTCGCTGGCCAGGCTGCAGGGCGATGGACTAGGTTCGGTGAGGGTAGAGACTACAGGAGTTTCCTTCACTAACGAAGGACTTTACATAACCGTGGGCCTTTCAGCCTGGGACTTTGATGCCGGCAGCGCCAGCCCTCTTGAAGGGGACGCAGGGTTGCTAATTGAGCAAATAGAGCTGCTGGATAGCGGATACTGGGCCGAGGTGGAGCTTTCCTTCGGCGAGGCCCTGCTAAACTCCTTCTTGGCCCGGCAACTGCCGGGGTTCCAAGAGGAAAACGAACTGCCGCTAAGGGCAAGCTCCGTTAATATATCATTTCGCGAGGGAAGGATGTTGGCTGTGACTACTCTGGATGTGGCGCTATTTGGCGAAGTCGATGTGGGAGTGCGGATGCGGTTAGGGGTAAGGGACGGGCGGCTGGATGTGGCGATAGAGGATATTGACTTGGGTAGACTGCCTTTGCCGGGTGCGGTGGTAGACCAGATAAACGGCTTTGTTGAGAAGGGTATCGCCTCGCTGGAGGCCCAGGACTTCCCGGTGCGCCTCCGTGAAATCAAGCTTCAGGGGGGCCGGATGGCAGTGGGCGCCTTAGTGGAGATAAATTAAACCCTGCGGGTACTTAAACTTTCTCGGATGCTTTGTCCTGTTGCTTCTCGGCAACGATGCGCTGGGTAAGTTGGGCGGGCACCTCCTCGTAGTGGCTGAACTCCATGGTGAACCTACCTCGGCCCTGGGTCATAGAGCGCAGGTCTATGAGATAGCGCTGCACCTCGGACATGGGGGCTAAGGCCTCAATGACATTTATGCCCCCCTGGGGGCTCATCCCTAGTACCTTGGCCCGTTTGGTGTTGAGGTCGCCGATAATTTCCCCGGTAAGTGGCTCCGGCACCTCAACCTCAATCTTCATAACAGGCTCCAGCAGCACCGGCTGGGCCTCGCTAAGGCCCTCCTTAAGGGCGTGTGAGCCTGCAATCTTGAAGCAAATATCCGAGGAGTCCACGGGGTGCTCCTTACCGTCATACAGGGTGGCTTTCACATCTACCACCGGGTAGCCGCCCAGGCCGGCATCATGGGAGGCCTCCATAACCCCTTTTTCCACCGCGGGGATATAGCTTTTGGATATGGCACCGCCGACGATGCGGCTAGCGAACTCCACCCGCCCCGAGCCCCGAGGCAGAGGTGATATCTCCAGAAAAACGTGGGCGAACTGGCCGTGGCCACCGGTCTGCTTTTTGTGGCGGTAATCGGCCTTGGCCGGGGTAGTAACGGTGGCTTTATATGGCACCTTAGGTATCTGTACCTTCACATCCAGCCCGAACTTACGCTGCAGACGCTCCACGGCTACTTCCAGGTGGGTCTCACCCATGCCAGCCAGCAAGGTCTCGCCGGTGTCCGCCTCACGCTGTATCAGAATAGTCGGGTCTTCCTCCATGAGCCTGGGCAAAGACAGGCCCATCTTATCCAGGTCGGCCTTGGTCTTCGGCTGCACGGCCATGCGCAGAATGGGGGTGGGGAAGGTGATACCCGGCAGGGAGGTGGGGTGTTCCTTGGTGCCCAGAGTGTCCCCGGTGGTGGTGACGGATAGCTTGGCCACGGCGCCTATGTCTCCGGCGGCCACCTCTGGCGCAGGCTCCTGGGTCTTGCCCCGTACCAGATATAACTGGCCCATGCGTTCATCGTGCTGCTTGGTGGAGTTCCACACATGGGAGTTCGAGGCGACGGTGCCGGAGTATACGCGGAAATAGGAAAGCTTGCCTACATACGGGTCAGCCGTTGTCTTGAACACAAGGGCTGCCGGGGGGGTGGTGGTGGACACCTCTAGGCCCTCCGGCGGTGCCACCCCGGCGGGAGACGGCAGGTAGCGCACAATGGCATCCATCAGGAATCTTACACCGATGTTTTTCAGTGCGGAGCCTGCCAGCACCGGCACCAGTTGTCCCTGGCGGACGCCCTGCTCCAACCCGCGGCGCAGCTCTTCTTCGGTAACCTCCTCGCCCTCCAAATATTTGGTGAGGAGTTCGTCATCGGTCTCGATAGCGGCCTCTGTCAGCTTCTCCCGGTATGTGCTCACCACATCAGCCATGTCGGCGGGTACTTCCGTCTCTTGGTCGTCACTGCCGGTATAGGCCTTGCCTGTTATCAGATCCACCACTCCTTGGAAACCCGCTTCGGCCCCTATGGGGAGTTGCACGGGCACGGCTCTGGCTCCCAGTTTGGAGGTTGCGGCATCCAGGGTGGCGAAAAAATCCGCATTCTCCCGGTCCATCTTGTTGATGAAGATAAGCCGAGGGAGGCTGGCTTCCCCGAGTATGTGCCAGGCGATCTCGGTGCCCACCTCTACTCCGGCGGCGGCGTCTATGACAACCACGGCTCCCTCGGTGACCCTGAGAGAGACCTTCACATCTCCGATGAAATCGGCATAGCCTGGAGCGTCCAGAAGATTGAGCTTGTAGTCAAGCCAGGTGCAAGGCAAGACCGTAAGGTTAAGGCTAATCCTGCGTTTGGCCTCCTCCGGTTCATAGTCCGAAGTGGTAGTGCCGTCATCCACTTTACCCAGTCGGGGGATGGCTTTGGCGGCAAAGAGCATGGCCTCGGCAAGAGAAGTCTTACCCGCCCCGGAGTGGGACAGCAACGCTGTGTTGCGAATTCTTTCGGCGGAAATGGCTGTCATAGAACCCCCTTCCGCTACATATTCTATAGAATCCCCGCCCGTGTGCGCAAGGCGCCTTTTTGCATAAAGCGAAGTAACCACCTTATGTGGCTTGCGGCACCATTCCTCAGGATGGCTCCGTAACAACCACTTGTGTTTGCAGTTGTGCGGGTGAGGTCGCCGCCATACTAAGGAGACCTCCGCTATTGTGTGGGGAGCACCTCCTGGAGGCGCTGCATTACCCCGGGGGAGCCCTGTACCATGCCGTTGATTATATCTGCGGCGCTGGATATCTCTTTGATAAGCCCAGCTATGGCCCCCATGCCTACTGAGCCGTATTCCAGGTTGCCGTCAACATTGGCTGCCGCGCTGCGGCGGCGGCCCTTCAGAGAGGGTGTGCCAGAGCGCTCATAGTCCCGCATCTCCTCAAAGGAGGCCCCTTTGGCCTCGAGCGCCATATGCTCTTGAGTGTATTTGTTCTTGAGACTGCGGGAGAGCATAACGCTGCGGCCGAAGGCTACCGTACTAGTATCGGTGGCGTCTACCAGCGCTTGCTTGACATTGTTGTGAATGGAACATTCCCTGGCTACCATGAAGCGGGTGCCCATGTAGATGCCCTCCGCCCCCAGCGCTAGGGCGGCCACCATCCCGCGGGCATCGCCGATACCGCCGCCTGCCACAAGTGGGATGTCTACCGCACCAGCAATCTGGGGCACCATTACCAGGGTAGTAAGCTCCTCACCACCCAGGTGGCCGCCGCCCTCGAAGCCCTCGCAGACTATGCCATCCACCCCATCGGCCTGGGCTTTAACGGCATGACTCACACTGCCCACGGCGTGTAGCACCTTGCAACCGGCGGCCTTGAGCTGCTTCGTGTATACCGAGGAGGAGCCCATGGAGACCACCGCTACCGGCACTCTCTCCTCGCAGCCTATCTCCACAAAGCGGTCGCTGTAGGGTATTTGCTTGCCCCGGCCGATGGTGAAATTAACGGCGAACGGGTTGGGGGTCATGTCCCGCAGCCGCCTTATCTCCTGGCGCAACAACTCCCCCGCCTGCTCCACATCCGGCACTTCCTCTTGGAATCCGGGGCCGGGGTTGGGACCCATGGTGCCCAGGCCACCGGCGTTGCTGACTGCGGCCGCCAGGTCAGCCCAGGTGATGTAGGCCATAGGGGCCTGGATAATGGGGTACTTGATGCCAAAAAGCTCACATAACCGGTTATTCAATTAGCCTCCTTACTCCGGTGATATCTCGGTTAAGGCAACCGGGACGGTGTCCATCTCCATCTGTGATCCCCGGCGGCGTATGGTAATGTTTTTCAACCAGCCCTGGTTGTCCTCCTGCGGAGAGTCCGTGCGGAAATGCGCCCCGCGGCTTTCGGAGCGCTTGAGGGCGGCCCTGCATACCATCTCCGCTGTGGTGAGCATGTAATCCATCTCCAGGAGCTTGACCAGCTCTCTGGGGCATGCTGCACCAGCGACGCCTACGGCCTCATTCAGTGAGGCGATTTCGGCCAGCGCTCCTTGAAGCCCGGCGTGGTCACGGATAACGCCAACCTTATCCCACATAACCTGCTTGAGTGCCCGACGCAGTTGCTGGGACTGCCCGGTCTGGCCGGAGGCGGACTGGCGCAGTCGGTCAACCTCTCCGAGCACATCATCCCCCTCCGGGGAATCCGGCTGTGTGCCGGCGGACAGGTGGGCCGCCTCCTCCCCAGCTATGGTGCCAAAGACAAAAACCTCGGTTAGGGCGTTGCCCGCCAGGCGGTTGGCGCCGTGCACCCCGCCACAGACCTCCCCGCAGGCCAGCAGCCCCGGCAGGGCGGTGTGCGAGTCAGTGTCTATATCCAGGCCGCCCATGGCGAAATGGGCCGTGGGCGCTACAGGGAACTGGCGGCGCTCCCGCTCCTCCCTGGGCAGAAGGGGTGTAAGCTTGGCCAAGGTCTCCGGAGGCACCGGTGTCAGGTCCATGGTCAGCTTATCCGCCGTGGCCCGGCCCTCCAGTATTTCGGTCATCAGTGCTCGGGTGAAACGGTCACGGGTGAACACCATGGGGTCCTGCAGTCCGTGGCGCACGCGGACATCCTCCCCCTGGCTGTTGCGGATGATGGCCCCACCGTTGAAAACAAAGGCCTCATATATGAGGTTGCGGCTGCCCAATTCACCGAGGGCTGTGGGGTAGAACTGGACGAACTCCATGTCCCGCAGGGTGAGGCCTGCATGGTAGGCCAGAGCGTAGCCATCGGCGGTGGTGCCAGCGGCGTTGTTGGTATGGAGGTAGAGTTGTCCCAGTCCGCCGCAGGCCAATACGGTGACCACCGCATTAATCACCACGGGATGGGCATCACGGTCTAGCGCCATTGCGCCTACCACCCGGCCCGCCCGTTGAAGCAGCCGGGTGACGAACACACCTTCCATAAACTTGACGCCGTCCCTATCCGCCTGGGCACGGAGAGGTAGTGTGAAATCGGTGCCGATGCGGTTCTCACCATAGACATGGTGGGCGTAGGAGTGGCCCGGGGCACGGGCGACATACAGCCCTTCCTTGCTATCTCTGCGAAACTTGACCCCGAAGGCCTGGAAGTCGAGGACCTGCCGTTTCCCCCCACCGGCTACGGTTGCCACTAGGGCCTGATTGTTGATGAAGCGGCCTCCGATAACGGTATCCCTGAGGTGGTGGTGGGGGATGTCCTGGGGATCACGCCACCCTGCGGCGGCGGCGAAGGCCCCGCCAGCTATGGCCGTGTTATTGCCGTAACCGGGGCGCGACTTTGAGGCCAAGACCACATCAGCAGCCCCGGACTGTCGGGCAGCTATAGCGGCCCGCAGCCCCGCCCCACCGCCAC
>JASLXN010000001.1:29807-33719 GCA_030740315.1 Dehalococcoidia bacterium
CCACCGATAATGAGCACCGAGGTAGAGACCCGCCGTGGTTGGATACTGAGCATAAATTCCCCTCGCTTGCGGTATCCTGGAGGCTGGTGTGCCTTCGCCCGATTTCCCTCATCCGGTTGCCATTAATTTAGCCGCTCGGCAGGGGCGAAGTCAACCGTCAGCGCTTTGGCTGGTATTTGTCAAAGCACTTCTTGGCGGTGATTAGGGCCGCTCTGGAGGTGGGGAGTCCGCCGTAGGGAGCAGTCTGGACAATGGCCTCCTCAATCTCCTGGGGGGTGGCACCGTTGTTCAAGGCCCCAAAGGTGTGGATGGCCAACTCCTCGGTACGGCCCATAACGGTGAGTGCGGCCACCAAACACAGGCTGCGAATGCGGGGCTCCAGTTCGGCTCGGTCAAACAGAGACCAGGCGGTAAGCGCTATGTCCCAGAAGGCAGGGTGCATCTCTTTCCCAGAATCCTCCATCCGGCCAAAACGCTCCTTGCCCCATATTTGTTCTCCCATCCGTCGTCCTACACTCAGAACATCGCCGTCGCTCATGGTACCTCCTTCTTTGATTAGTATCTCTTAGTGTTGTTAGTGGGTGGTATTTACCATACTGGCCGAGACGGTGTGGGTTGTCAAAAACCCTTTTTCCTAAGTATCGCAGCTCCGGCAACCACAGCCACCACCAATGATGCAAAGACGATGGCCCGCCAGGGGGTGCCACCGGATGATGGGGCTGGGGTGGGTGTGGTCGAAATGGGGGGTGCAGGGGTCGGGGAAAGAGAAGTGGTCTGTGCGGGGGCTACGGTCACCGGGGTAATGGCCGGCGATGGGGGTGGCAAAGAAGGAGGTGTGGATGTAGGCGTAGGGGTAGTGGTAGGAGGCGGCCCCACCTCCACCTCGCCGAGGCGTGCTTGGTCAGGTGCCAGCGCCTCATAGGCCAGCCAGAAGAACCACGGACTTACTTTGACCGGCCTGACATAGATGGTGTAGTTCCCAAGGGGAGCGTCTATAGGAAAAGCAGCGGTGACCCGGTGCTCGTAGCTGATGCTTTCGCCGGCCTGGATCTCCCCAAACGGACCCGCATAGCTGACCCCCTCTCCCAGCACAACCTCTATACCGTTGGCAAGGTGAATACCGAAAACCTGATACTCACCTGTGACCTCCCAGGGGATGTTGAGCTTACGGGCCAGCGTTACCCGGGTGTCCATTGAGATATAGAACTCCTCTCCCTGTGTTACTCGCTCCCGGCTGACCGTTCGTTTTAGATATTCAATGCTGACCAGTTGGGACAACCCGGGCTCCTCTTGGCCGAATATAGGGGTAGCCGCAGGGGCCAGTATACCCGTCAAGATAACCAACAGCATCAAGCACCGAAAAGCAACTGGCAGCCTCATTTCAGTATCAGGCTATCAGTGCGGTGGGCTGTCGTCAAGAACGGCGGGCTACACAGTTGATATTCCTGAAAAAGTCCCGTAAAGGGTATTGACAAAGCCGAGTAGGTGGTTTAATATAGGTCCCGAGGAGTAAAAAAATGGTATCTACAGTGACAACGAGCATCACAAGCATTACTAGCGTTACCAGCACAGTTACCTCTGCTGGGGTGACCGGGGGGGAGGTCGCTGCATATGGGCTTATGGCGGCCTTGAGTCTGGTCGTTTTCCTGGGATTTCAGGAGATTACAGCAAGCGGTAACAGTATGTTTCTGCGGCGTCTCTCTAGTACTGCCTATACCGCCGTTTTACCTTTCCTTTTTGCCATCACGGCAACTGTGGCTATCCGCATAGCATTCGCCTTGTGATAAGTGCTGCTTAGCAGAATTGCGAAGGCAGCGATATTGGCGAGGTGAGTTAGGGCGAGGCGGGTAGCTAGGGTTCGGTAGCGGCTTGGCTGGTGTGGCAGTATGGGTTTCCCGCCTGTTATTGAGTTGAGTTTACGCTCCATCCTTTAGCGCGAATCTCGCGCCTAGCGGCTATTAACTAACTCAGGTAAGCCTTGAAACGATTAAGGTGAATTCAGGCATTTCATGTTGCAGCGGGTAGTGTTGTTGTCAAGTGAGCCTTTTCCCAACTACGCTTAGTTGCCGGAACGGTTCTCAACACTCCTGAGGCTGGTGAGGCCTACAACGATCTCCGAGCGCTCAGTGTGAATGATGTTACCTGAACTGAGTACAATCGTCCCTTCGACTGCCTCCGTGGAACAGACAGCACTACTTGAGAGTACTTGTGAGGCTGACTCATCCCGCGTGACCCCAACAAAATGGCTGCCATTCCCACTTACGATAACACCCCTTTAACGCGTGCTTTGTGATTACTTGGGATAAACGAATCGGCGATTAACGTTTTCCCCAAGTTATATAGACGGCTGCCACACTCGCGAGCACGATGGCCCCCAACACAGCTATTAGCCATGCGGGTATGGCATTAGCCGGGGGCTCCGTCGCCGGTGGTGCAAAAGCCGGCTGTATGGCAGGCTCAGGGGTGGGCGATACTGTGGGAGGTGTAGCGGCCGTTGCCGGAATGGGTGTTGGCGCCGGTGTGGTGGTGGCTACAGGTACGGGTGTTGAGGTGGGTTGTGGAGTAGGCGCAGGCATAGGTGTAGGTGCAGGAGTGGGAGTCGGGACATCTACTTCCGGCCCCTTCACCACAAAGCCAGCCATCAACCGGTCTGCCCGTACTGCATATACCCCTGCTTCCTCCTTGACCAGGGTATAGACCACAGTTCCTTGACCTCCGCCAACCAGCGTGATGAACTGGCTATCCTCAACGCCATTGTTCACCCAGAGCGGTACCGCAAATGTAGCTTCACCTTCGGACAGGTTGACCACTGTTGCGCTGACGGTGACCTCTCGTCCCTCTCCTACCGAGGCGGGATTTATCGTTAGCTCACGCACCTCCCACTCCAGCCGCCTCACCTGCTCCCGGCCGGTTATGGCGAAGGTGGATAGCTGCGGTGTGGTGGCCGTGTAGTACACAAAATCCTCATCCTCCGCATTCCATTTGGTAGGCAACTCAATCCACCGCCCTGCATCTCTGTCATATCTGTTGAGGACCACCGCCCACTTGTGTGCGCGGTTCTCTTTTAACCAGCCCTTCCCCAATTTGAAGGTGAAGTGGGCTAGGTCTGTATTTTGAGGGGTTATATTATCCGGTGTGACCCGGAACAGAGAGTTCACCACGGTGTCCTGGCCCAGTTCTGGCAGATCAGATGGCAGCTCCGGCAGGGTCTCCAGTGTCAGCCCAATGTTCTGCACCGCCCGAGTGAACCGGACCAGTAGCTTGGTAACCGGGGGCGGGGTTGCTACTAGGTTGGCCCACTCTCCGGCCCGACCCTCGGGTGTCCTATAGCGGGCCTTCGTCGCTGTTTCCTCCATCCTGACTGGGGGCAGCAGGTCGGGTGGTGGGGTAGGGGCTACCTCTCCAATAAGATGCTCCGCAGGCACATCAGGCATCTTCAATAGCAGCACCTCGGCATCCACTTCGTGCACCTTGCTGGGACTCACCTCGGATAGGCGCTCGGTAAGCGAGTCGGTGGCCATCTTACCCACTACACCGGATAGCTTATCGGTGCTCATGCTCTCCATCACCCAGGCTGCCGTCTCTACAGTGGTCTGTTCCAGCACATCTGCTGCCTTCTTTGTGGATACCTTATCGATTATCTCAGCGGCCTTTTCGGCGGGTACTTTCTCAATGGCAGCCGCCGCGGTACTGACATCGGTTGCCTCGATATCCCGAGCCGCATCTCCTACATCCTTTTCCTCTAAGTTGCGTGCCACCTCTGCCACCTTTATAGGAGCCGGCGTTGTCAATGGAGAGGGCGTTGGTGCAGGGGTTGGTGCAGGGGTTGGTGTTGGAGTTGGTGCAGGGGTTGGTGTTGGGGTTGGTGCAGGGGTTGGTGTTGGAGTTGGTGCAGGGGTTGGTGTTGGAGTT
>JASLXN010000200.1 GCA_030740315.1 Dehalococcoidia bacterium
ACCCTTAACCGGTGGGCCGGGATATGGAGCAGCATCGCTCAGTTCAGAGTGCCAACCGCCGACAGGCTGTATGAGACCGGAAGCAACCGGGTGCAACTCCTTTCCCCCAGACTCGGCCTTCAACACGCCGAAGACAGGGTAACGCATACCTTTCGGCGCCACCGGTATCGTGTGCTCCAAGAGCACCAGAACGGGGCACTATACATGGCCGGAGACAAGAACCGCCACTTCCGTCTGGGCACCTACCTGGTGCACCTCAGCATCATCCTGTTCATCATCGCCTACATCATCGGCGGCTACGCCGGTTTCCGGGTCAATACATTTGCCGTGCCGGAGGGCTCCGTTAGGGAACTCGGCGGGGGCACCAGTCTTTCTCTAAAAGTGCTCTCCTTCGCGGATGAGTACTGGCCAGAGGGCCTCCCCAAAGACTACCGCAGTGATGTGGTGCTATACGATGAGGGTCGCGAAGTGGTACGCGACACCATCCGGGTTAACCATCCCCTCAATTACAAGGGCATACGCTTCTATCAGTCGTATTTCGGTCCGGCTGTGGTGATGGAAGTCCGTGACCCCGGAGGCCGGGTGATATTTGACGATGCTGTGGCCCTGAACATGGTATCCGGTAAGGAACCCTCCCAGCACCCCATAGGCACCTTCCGGCTTCCAGATAGCACCATAGAAGTCTGGGTGGTAGGCCGTGTCCAAAGCTACACAGACCCGTTGCTCAAGGCAGGCCAGGTGCGCCTGGAGCTGTACCGCACCGGTTCCCGCACCCCTCTCGTTTTACAGACAATTGACCAAGGCAAGCCGGAGCCGCTTCTGAACCATACCTTTACCTTTGTCAGGGAAAAGCAGTTTTCCGGTTTCCAAGTGAACAAGGACCCTGGTAACCTCCTCATCTGGATTTCCTCTGGGCTGCTCGTCATAGGGATGTTCCTGGTATTCTACTTCCCACACCGCCAAATATGGGCTCGATGCCGCCACAGCGATGATGGAGATACTGAAATTGTGTTGCGAACCGTATCCTCCCGCAGCTACGCAATCACCTCAGAGATGGAAGCTCTGGCCAAGGACCTGCGCAAGTCACTGGGGCACCGCACGGAGGTATAACATGACTACAATGGAACCATTCATGTTTATGGCTGCCCTCATCAGCTTTGGGGTATCGGCCATATTCTATTTATGGTACGTCGTGAGGATGAGGCGGCTCAGCCGCTCGGGGGCTACGGCCAGAGGGGAAGATGCCCCCGGGGATTCCCTTCTTTTACTGGAGCCGGGCCGGTTTGCCACCATGATGGTGGTCCTGGGATTGGTGTTCCTGACTCTCTCTATGACCTTCCGGACAGTGGTCACCGGACACGGCCCCTTCACCAACATGTACGAGTACTCCCAGGCCTGGAGCTGGGGCATAGTGGTAGCCCTGTTGTACTTCCAACGAAGCTACCGGCTGAAGGCCATTGGTGTGTTGGTGATGCCGGTAGCCGCGGGGTTTCTGCTATATGCATACAGCTTACCCTCCCGCTCACTACCCCTAATACCCGCCCTACAGCAAAACCTGCTGCTCACCATCCATGTGGCGGTGGCCATGGTTGCCTACGGGACATTCGCCATCGGCTTCGCCTCCGCTACTCTCTATCTATTCCAACGACGGGGCCGCATAGGGTGGTTGCCCTCCGCCAGCCTTCTGGACGACCTCGGATACCGGTCGGTTGCCGTGGGATTCCCTTTCATGACACTGACCATTGTGCTGGGTGCCCTGTGGGCCGATATTGCCTGGGGGAGGTACTGGGGATGGGATCCCAAGGAGACAGCCTCACTTGTGACTTGGCTGCTCTACGGGGGCTACCTCCATGCCCGGCTGGTAGCCGGGTGGCGGGGCACCCGCAGCAACATCTTGCTCATTGTGGGTTTTGCCGGGGTACTGTTCACATACTTCGGAAACTACTTCCTAGGAGGACTCCACAGCTATGCATGATTCGGGTAACACTACCGCTCGCGGGAACTTATCGTCACCCCGACGCCGTAGCCTACTCCGGGATGTGGGACTCACCACCGCCATAGGCATTGCCATACTGGGGCTCGTGGTAGCCATTAACTGTAACCCTGGAGGGGAAGGGGATACCGGTAGCGTTGTGCCCTATGTGGGCGGTGTGGCCACCGGCCCAGCCCCCCAGGTGGGTAGCTCGGCCCCCGACTTTGAAATCAGCTATTTCCGCGTGCCCACTGGGGGAGAGCCAGAAACAGGCACCTTCAAGTTGAGCGAGCACCGTGGCCACCGGGTCTGGCTCAACTTCTGGGCCACCTGGTGCCCGCCGTGCCGGTCCGAGATGCCCGATATCCAGGAGGTGTGGGAAGAGGCGAAGAACCATGACTACTACCTGCTGGCCGTTGACTTCGGGGAGACCCCAGAGACAGCCGCCGAATATGTAGCCAAAAACGGCCTCACCTTCCCCATCGGCCTAGACCCCAACAGCCGCGTGGCCACGGATTACCGCTTGGCCGGGCTACCTATGCATGTTTTCATAGATGCCGACGGTATCATTCGTGAAATCCGTCTTGGGCTGCTTAATGTGGATGGCATGAAGCAGCGCCTGGATAAACTGAAAGGGTTCTGATGTCAGACATCAAATGGTTGCTGGGGCCATAGCCCTGCTAAGCATCGTATCCGCCTGCCAGCCGGCCCCCACCCCGGCATTCCAGGGGGGCCCCGGTTCAGTATTGAGACCGTCAGGCTGGACCTAGGCCAAATGCCGCCAGCCACACGCGCTGAGACCAGCCTCACGCTGCGTAATGCGGGGGATGTCCCCTTTAGCATTAACCGGTTTGTTGGCTGTCAGCGTTTTTTGGACACTATTGGATCGAAGAGATCAGGCAGGTGAAAGGTGGTGGGCAAGCTCCGTCACGACCCGATTGTAGCATCTGCGGCGTTCGATGGTCTGGGCCTGCACCTCCTTTCGGT
>JASLXN010000201.1 GCA_030740315.1 Dehalococcoidia bacterium
CCCGCATTTACAACGGCCGCTCTCAGCATCGGGTGCTGGACATCAGCAAGGTGAAAACCGAACTGGGCTACACAGATATAGTGCCCATTGAGAAAGCCGTGGAGCTGAGTGCCCGCTACTATCTGGAGAACCGGCCAAAGCCGGGCGGGGAAACGGAGCAGCAGCTACGGGATCCCTTTGACTACGAGGCCGAAGATCGACTCATTGAGAAGTACTTTGAACTGGCCAACCAGGTGCGGGAGGTGGCCCCGGCTGCGCTGGGGTTCCGCCACCCCTACTCCCATCCCAAGAAGCCAGGTGAGCAATCTACTGTGACGCCGGGGACCTGATGGGGCCGGGGGAGAGCTTATCTATAGCCTGCTGGAAGTGAGCGAAGGTGATGTGGAACCGGCTGAGGTCTTCCGTATCCCCCGCTACGAACTCCCGCAGGGCCATCATGCCCGCCTGCTGACAAAGTGCTCCCAGGTCGGCACCGGTCCACTCCGTGGTGATATCGGCCAGCTTATCCATGTCCACATCGGGTGCTAGGGGCATGCCCCGGGCGTGGATGGACAGGATATCCAGCCGCTGTGGGCGGTTGGGTATGGGCAACTCTAACAGCACATCAAAGCGGCCGGGGCGCAGGAGCGCCGGATCCACCATATCAATGCGGTTGGTGGCCCCCAGCACCGTAACCCCTTTCAGGTCATCAATGCCGTCCATCTCCGTAAGGAGCTGGCTCACCACCCGCTCTGCGACATGGCTGGAGTCCATGCCGCTGCGCCGGGGTGCGATGGCGTCCAACTCATCCAGGAACACGATACAGGGCGCCGCTTGGCGGGCCTTCTTGAACACCTCACGCACCCCCTTCTCGCTCTCCCCCATCCATTTGGAGATGAGGGCAGGGCCTTTCACGGAGATGAAGTTCAAACCGCTCTCGGTGGCCAGGGCCTTGGCCAGCAGGGTCTTGCCGGTGCCGGGTGCCCCGTGTAGCAGGATGCCTCGGGCAGGAGTGAGGCGAGCGTAGTCGTATACCTGGGTGTGCTTCAGGGGTAGCTCCACCACATCCCGCAGGAACCGTTTGGCGTCCTCCAGCCCTCCCACCTCCTGCCAGCGAACCTCGGGGACCTCAGTGAACACCTCCCGGATGGCGCTGGGCTCCACTTCCTTGAGGGCCTCTATGAAGCTCTCCTGGTCAACATCCAACCCCATAAGCTCCTCATAAGGAATGTATGCCTGCTGGAAGTCAATATGGGGCAGGAAGCGGCGCAGTGTGTGCATGGCCGCCTCACGGCACAAGGCCTCCAGATCCGCGCCCACAAAGCCGTGGGTGATGGAGGCCAGCTTCTCCAAATCCACATCGGGTGCCAGTGGCATGCCGCGGGTGTGGATGAGCAATATCGCCAGCCGTCCCTTCTTATTGGGGATGCCGATGCCAATCTCCCTGTCAAAGCGGCCCGGCCTTCGAAGAGCGGGGTCCAGGGAATGGGGGATGTTGGTGGCGGCGATGACAATTACCCGCCCCCGAGGCCGGAGGCCGTCCAGCAGGGCCAATAGCTGGGCAACCACCCTTTTCTCCACCTCGCCGTGCACCTCCTCCCGCTTAGGAGCAATGGCGTCAATCTCGTCTATGAAGATGATGCTGGGGGTCTGCTGCTCGGCTTCTTCAAAAATGCGGCGCAGGTGGGCCTCACTCTCCCCGTAGAACTTGTGTATAACCTCGGGGCCGTTGATATGGTTAAAATGGGCTAGGGTCTCGCTGGCAACCGCCCGCGCTATGAGGGTCTTGCCGCACCCAGGAGGCCCGTGTAGCAGCACGCCCTTAGGAGGCTCGATGCCCAGCCGCTCAAACACCTCGGGGTACTTTAGGGGCATCTCCGCCATCTCCCGGATGCGCTGGATTTCCCTGCCCAGTCCGCCGATGTCCTCATAGGTGATGCGAGCGCCGTGGGTCTCAGGTTTGCCCGTCTCCTGGTTCAAGAGCACTGTAGTGTCGGTGTCTATCACCACGGCACCTTCCGGCAATGTCTCGGCCACCACCAAGTCCTGGGCACGGGTGCCGAAGAGATTCACCCGGACTCGGTCCCCTCGCAGGACCGCAATGCCCTGCAGGAGGCGTCCCAGGTAGCTGGTGTCCTGGGGGCCGGCCCAGGGGCCCTCCTGGGGGGTCAGGGCCACCCGCTGCGCGGGGGAGATGGCCTCTGGGGCCACTGCAACCTTTTCGTCCAGGCCGGCGCCGGTGTTCTCCCGGATAAGGCCATCAATCTGGATAACGCCCGGTTCGCCCTCGCCGGGGGGGGTAGGATATGCCCGAGCCACAGTCTGCCGCTGTCCCTGAAGGCTGACCACCTCTCCGGTGGCCACCCCCAGAGCTGCCATGTCCCCCGGGTGCAGGCGGGCCATGCCGTGGCCCACCTCTTGCGGGCTGGCCTCTGCCACCTTCAAAGTGAAAGCTGTCTCCTGCTCCATGAACCCCATTGTGCCGCAATCGTCCTTCAGCTTCAAGCCCACAGGGTCTTGAGGGTGTTTAGCAACAATTGTTCTTCCCATCCACCCGCCCAGTTAGATTGAACTAGGGGGCAAAGCCACCCAAACTCCCCAGGTACATGGCGAAATGGGGGCGGGGAAGGGACGGGAGTCATCCAACAGCAGCGAAGCCACCCATGCCCCCCAAAAGGTCTGTAGGAGGGTGAGGCCTAACGGATATGATTTGTCATGCGGGCGTGTTGGGGAACAGGGTCTCCAGTTAATCTATCAGCTTGACCATGCTCCGGGGCACCCCGAAACTGGGCATTTCTCGGGGGCTTCCCCATCAATGGTGTTGCCACAGTATTGACAGACCACAATAGGCGTCGACTCCGCGGGTTGGCCCTACTCAAGCACGCCGAGGGCGGCCTGAAACAAGCTGTGATGGATTCGCTCCACCTTGTTGGCCAAGCCGAAGCTGTCCGAGGCCTTCTTTTCACTCT
>JASLXN010000202.1 GCA_030740315.1 Dehalococcoidia bacterium
CTCCTGCTCACGGTACATGGCCGACGCCGAGGGCACGGGCAGGGGGGGGCGGCGTGCGGCAGGGGCGACATCCAGCAGGCCCCGCCACCGCAGGAACTGCTGGTAAGACGGCATCATCTTCTTGGATGCCAGAAAACCCTTGACGCCCCGGTTAGGGCTGTCTTTGGACAGCGCACTGGTGGTGCGGAGCACTAGGGCATCCGCTCCCTGGCCGTAGTTGAGCACCAACAGGCGCTGGTCCGGTGCGGCCTCTTCAAGGGCTGAAACCAGCATCATTGGAACCAGAGCAGCACCGGTGTTGCCGATTTCTTGGAGTATGGAGACAGGCACCTGCTTTTTGTCATCCAGGCCCAGACGTCGCGAGATATCTGTTAGGCGGCGTACGTCTGGGGCGTAAATGGCCGCCCTGGCCAAATCCGCAGCGCCCATTCCAGCCCTCTTAACCGCCTCATTGCCCGCTGCAAGCATAGAGCGCAAGTAACCCTCGTCCATGATGAAGCGGTCTTCCCAGGTCTGCATATAGGCGCCGCCCTCGGCGCGCCACATATCCTGTATCTCATGGGCCATGAAGAAGCCTAACTCCACCTCGGCCACCACGCCATCGTTGCCCACCAGAAAGGCGGCGGCGCCGTCCCCCATGTTGGCTTCGGCATCGGAGCGGGGTTGGGCGGTACGCATCTCGGCCGTTGTAACCAGAATGTTGCGAGCGGAACCGGCCTTTACCGCATCCAGCGCCGCCTGAAGGGCAGTGGTGCCCGCCCGCAAGGAGTTAGTGAAATCAGCGGTGCGGATGTCTTCCCGGAGGTCGCAGGCGGTAGCGATGAGGGGAGCGGCGTCCTTCTCATGGTATGGGGAGGAAGTGGAGGCGAAGAAGACCCCGTCCACCTGTTTGCGGTCCACCCCTTCTAGGCAGTCCAGGGCAGCGGCAACCGCCATGGTGATACTGTCCTCGTCAAAGTTGGCAGTGGCCCGTTCGCCTGCTGCGGTCCACCCGTCCGTCTCTTTGCCCAAGCGGTGCAGCGGAACATAAGCGCCAAAGCGTACAATCCCGGCCATGGACGCTCCCTCCCTTAGTATTTGATATTCTCTAGTGATTACGCACAGATGTTAACATCGTGCTAAGCGATAAGTCAACTTTTCACATTCGAATAGACCGCCTTTTCGCTTTGGGGGATGCGTCTCCTGGAGCCGGCCCACCATAGTCCGGAGTCCGGCATCATTACCAGAATACCCGCTACATGAGGCCGTTTGTTGGCGGAGATATCAAGGGGGCGGGCCCGTCTGGCGGGGGAACGTCAGGAACTCCAGGTCATCGGGGTCATGGCTGTCTATGATGAAAAAAAAGAGGAGAGAGCCGCGGGACATCTCCCGGGCCAGCAGCCTCTGCACCCTGGGGATGATGCCGTGGGCGGCTTCACCGCAGAAGAGGTGGTTTCCCTCCTCACAAGAAGCCACGCAACATATCTATCACCAGCACTACATTAGTCATCGGCCCTCTTTCCGGTCAGCCCCCAGAAGTTTAGACGGAGGCGTAGCAGACCCCGCAGGTCTTCGGCAACGGTCTTCCACATCTTTACCCGGCTATCGGGGTCCTCTTTCCAGGTAACTGGCACCTCATGGACGGTATAACCCCGGTGGGCGGCCAATAGCAGCAACTCTGTGTCAAAAAACCAGTTCTGGTTACGCACCTGTGGCACCAGGTCCCTTGCTGCCACGTCGGTCAGTGCCTTGAAGCCACATTGGGCGTCCCTGAAGGGTGCCCGGAACAGTGCGCGGATGATCAGGTTGTAGCCCCGGGAGAGGACCTCCCGTTTGAAAGAGCGGCGCACCTGGGAGATGGTGTGGAGGCGGGAGCCTATGGCGATGTGGGCACCGCCTTCCAAGGCGGCCAGCAGCCGGGGCAGGGCCTCCAACTCCGTGGAAAGATCTACATCCATGTAGGCCACCACGGCGGCGGGGCTTTTCAGCCAGGCCAGGCGCAGTGCCAGTCCCCGGCCCTTCTCCGGTATGTGGATGTAGCCCACCCCCTCCATCTCGTCGCAGAGCTGCTGGGCCAACTGAAGGGTGGAGTCGGTGGAGCCGTTGTCGGCGATGGTGATGTGCCACCCCAGGGGCAGCTCCTGTGATAGGAAGCGGTGCAGGGTGCGGATGCCGGTGCCCAGGGTCTGCTCCTCATTGAGCACCGGTACAACGATATCCAGCTTCATACGGTTGTCAAGCGGCATAGTGGTTAATGCCCTTTAAAGAAAGGTGAAGCCGCGGCCCCAACTCACAGTCAAGCCTCACCCAGGAAACACTGCCCCTTTTAACAAGCGTCCCATTTGCAGGGGGTCACTGGCCACCACGCTGGCCGCATACAACTCCATGGCGGCCACATCCGAGGCTCGACTGCGAGGGTCACCCCGGTCTACGATACGGGCCATGACTGGGAAGCCTTCCCAGCTCTCCTCGGTGGGGGCCAGGGGTGGGGTAATAAGGGCCAGGTTGAAGGATAGCACATGGAAACTGTCCCGGAGGCAGGAGAGTATCTCAAACACCCGCTCCTCCAGGGGTAGGCTGAACTCCGGCGCAAGCATGAATATCTCCCTCTCCTTGATGGGAGTCAGATGGGCCATAATCCGGATGCCATCTATGTCAAACCCGCAGCCCACCATACGGTGCGCCTCATAGAGGTCGTCAAAGTAATTGGAGCCATACTTCCGGCGGTAGCCCTCAGCAGCCTGTCGCAGGGCTTCAATCTTGGGATAGTGGCGGTTCTTGGTGAGCATGACCTGGGCGTGGCCGTGGTGTAGACTGGCCCCTGCTTTCCACAGACAGTTCCATATGAAGAGGTAGTACTTGGCTTCCGGCTCATCCTGGTGGGCGCGCCGCGACCACCGCCAGCCGGTATCCAGGTAGTCGATTATAAGCTCTCG
>JASLXN010000203.1 GCA_030740315.1 Dehalococcoidia bacterium
CGAGTTGCCCCTCCACCACAACCTGGGTGGCGATACCGGCGTGGTCGCTGCCGGGCAACCAAAGGGCCGGGTAGCCCCTCATGCGGTGCCAGCGGCCGAGTGTGTCCTCCACTGTGGCGGTCAGGGCGTGGCCCAGGTGCAGCTCCCCGGTGACATTGGGTGGAGGCATGATAATCACAAAGGGCTGCTTGCCGGGGTCCACCCGGGGGGTAAAATAGCCGCCAGCCATCCAGGACTGGTACAGGCGATCCTCCACGGTTTTGGGATTATAGACTTTGGGCAGGTTAGTCATCTGGCTCCATTTGAGAAAGTTTACAGAAGTTTAGGGGCATCAGACCTCGGTCTGCTCCTGGTGCAACTGGTGGATAAGCTCATCTACTTGCGCCTCGTTCCCTATAACCAGTTCACAGGCGCTCTTCTTGTCTAAACGAATAATCTGCCCCCACAGCTTTTTGGGCCGGGTTCTCTGCATCCGAACTTCCCGCAAACCCTCGTCCTTGTGGAGGTTATTATCAGGAAGCATCAGGATGCCCCCCTTACCGGCTTTACATAAACCGCATCCCTCACCCATTATATTCCCCTCTCCCACGGGGTGAAGGGAAGGGGCCAATAGGCTGGGGGACATCGGGCCACTCTATTTCTTATCAGGCGGCTTCAAGTAACCCACCACGCGGTCCAGGATGCGGTGGGCCACCTCCAGCTTGGGCAGCAGGGGCAGCTCCTCCACGCCGCCCTCCCGGTCCAGCAGAGTGCACCGGTTGGCATCCGTGGCGAAGCCGGAGTCGGTGGCGGTGATGTCGTTGGCGGCGATGAGGTGAAGGGACTTGGCTCGCAGCTTATCGGTGGCGTTCTTTAGGAGCTCCTGAGACTCGGCGGCGAAGCCCACCCGGATAAAGTCGCCCTGGGCCGCTTTGAGGATATCCGGAGTGCGCTCCAGTTCCAAGAGGATTCCCTGTGTATACTCTTTCTTCACCTTTTGGGTCTCCGGTTTCACGGGGCGGAAATCGGCCACGGCCGCGGCCATCACTAGGGCATGAGCGCCGGAAAGGGACAGGTCTATAGCTTCTTGCATCTCCTGGGCGGTACGGACAGGGATGGCCTTCACGCCTACGGGTGGGGTCAGGTGGGTGGGGGCATATACCAGCACCGCACGAGCACCCCGGTCCCGGGCGGCCTCGGCCACAGCGAATCCCATCTTGCCCGAGGAGGGATTGGTGAGGTGGCGCACCGGGTCCAGTGGCTCCTGGGTGCCGCCGGCGGTGACCACTATCTTCTTTCCGGCCAGGTCCCCGTCACGGCCCAGCATATAGCGGAGCGTATCCAGGATGACCGCAGGCTCCTCCATCCGCCCCCAGCCCTCCTTACCCGATGCCAGCCGGCCGTAGACCGGGCCTGCAATGGTGAAGCCGCGCTCCCGCAGCTTTGCCAGGTTTACCTTGGTGGCGGGGTTCTCCCACATGCCACCGTCCATGGCCGGGGTCAGCAGCACCGGTGCGGTAGTAGCAAGGACGGTCAGGCTCACCGGGTCATCGGCCATCCCAGAGGCCAGCCTGGCCAGGGTGTTGGCGGTGGCTGGGGCCACCACCACGGCGTGGGCCATCCCCGCCAGGGCGACATGTTGCACCGCCAGGGGGGACTGGCCATCGAACATGTCGGTGGTTACCGGCTGTCCGGTCAAGCTACGGAAGGTGAGTGGGGTTACGAACTCCTGGGCGGCCTGTGTCATGAGGACATACACTGTAGCCCCGTCCTGAGTTAGCTTAGAGGCCAGGTCAGCTATCTTATAGGCGGCGATACCGCCACATACCCCCAGCACAATATTCTTGCCCTCAAGCCCTCGCATCGAATTGCCCCCTGTTCATATCATTGATAAGGCGTAGCCCGATCAGGGTGAGATTGGGGTTCACCGCTTGTATAACCGGGGTCTCCTGGGCCATGATATCGGCGTAACCTCCTGTGGCTACGGTGCGGACCGTTCCACCTATCTCCTGCGTCATGCGAGCTACGATGCCCTCCACCATACCGATGTAGCCGAAGAATATGCCTGACTGGATAGCGGTTATGGTGTTGCGACCGATGGAGTTCTTGGGGCGCACCGGCTCCACTTGAGGCAGTTTTGCGGTTCTGGAAAACAGGGCCTCGGCGGCGATGTTGATACCTGGGGCTATGGCACCGCCCATGTAATCGCCTTCAATGGAGACGGTGTCAAAGGTGGTGGCGGTGCCGAAATCAATGACTATTAGGGGTCCGCCATACAAGTGGTGGGCGGCGGCGGCGTTGACCACCCGGTCTGCGCCGACCTCACGGGGATTATCGGTGAGGACCCTGACGCCCGTTTTTGTGCCGGCCTCCACCACCAGTGGTGAGACACCGAAATAGCGACGGCACAGGCCGGAGAATGCCAGCTCTAAGTGGGGCACCACCGAACACATAATGGCTTCGTTTACCATAGAGCCATCAATTCCCGTCATTGGAATGAGGTTCATTAGAATAGCTGCGTATTCATCAGCGGTGCGGTGTAGGTCGGTGGCGATGCGCCAGTCCGCTTTGAGCTCATTTCCCTGGAATATCCCGATTACGATGTTGCTGTTGCCGATATCAATGGCCAGTAGCATCTCTCCACCTCTGGGAAAGTATCCTCAGGCCCTTTTGCCTTGTGCCAAGTATAAGGCTTCTGTGGCCAATGTGGAAGCCCTGCCCTACCGGAAGCAGTCCCGGAACTCCCAGGCGATTTGCTCCGGGAAGATGGCGGCGCTGGCGTGGTCAAGCAGGGTATTCAGGTAGCTGCAGTCACTCATGTTCATGGGTGGAGTGGTGGTGCGGGGCATAATGGGGCACTGGGTCCACAGGGAGTGATCGCCCGTCACCAAGGGCAGCACTTTGATTA
>JASLXN010000204.1 GCA_030740315.1 Dehalococcoidia bacterium
TCCAGGAATATTCATGCCACGGTAGCTAACGCCGACTTTCTTCAGGAAGGCATCCTGCCCCATCCAGTCGGTCACCATCTGGGCAACGAATGAGAAGGTCAGCCAGCCATGGACGATACACCCGTCCAGCCCTGTGCTCTGGGCGAAGTCCTTGTCGTAGTGTATTTCGTAATAGTCTCCAGAGGCCCCTGCCCATTTTACCAGTTGGCGGGTGGAGGGGTTCTTTACCAGTTGGGGCAGGTTCTGCCCCTCAGCCACATCCTCAAAAAAAACCTGCTGGGCCATTCTTACCCCCTAATAGCGGATTATGTTGTTGCGGCCTATGCTTACCACTTTACCTGTCTGGTTCTTATATGTGTACTCAAAGGTGAGGACCAGCATGCGTCCAACGCTGCCCTCCCTCTCGGCGATGTTGGCCAGCTTTCCGGTAACGGTTATGATATCGCCGGGGCGAATTGGCTCAAAAAACTCTATTTCGTTGCCGGCGTTCAGCACCCGCTTGGCGGGCAGATCCAACTCGAAAATGGTGTCATAGAGTTTTTCGTTGCGGAGCATGGATGTGAAGGTAGGTGGAGCTATCATGCCGCCGTAACAAGTCTTGCTGGACTCATCCGGATCGTTCCACAGCGGGTTGGTGTCGCCAACCGATTGGGCAAACTTGACTATGGCTCCTTTTTCTATCTCCCATACCTCTGGCTCGCTCTCTACCCCAACTAGTTTTTTAAGCTCATCGGTAACCAGGGAACCGGCTTGCGCCATAAACCACCTCCTTATTCTAACTGAGGGCTCTACAATCTACGCAAAGTTTATGCTGGGTCTCAACCCTTGTCAAGATATGTACGACTGTAACCATCGCCACTTCATTGTATTTAGCGGATGCCAAAATATATAATGTTGCACAGTATATTATGAGTAGATTAGGACTGCGGTTCTCCCTATCGGAGTTCGGTGGCGCGTTCGGGGACGCTGGCACCCTTGTGCCCTTGCTGATTGCCCTTATAGCCATTAACGGGATGCATCCCGCGCCTGTTCTTCTGCTGGTTGGAGTGGCCTATATAGGCAGCGGCCTATTCTTCAGGTTGCCGATATCGGTGCAGCCCCTCAAGGCGGTGGCCGCTATCGCCATTGCGTTAGGGCTGTCGCCGGAGACAATATCGGCTTCGGGTCTGCTTATAGGGGCTGTGGTAGCTATGACTGCGCTGACGGGTGCAGCGGGTGCCCTGTCCAGACTTTTCCCCCGGGCGGTGATAAGAGGAGTCCAGCTTGGGGTGGGGATGCTCCTACTGAAGGTGGCCTACGGGCTGGTGAGCGGTAACACAGTATCTCCGGTAACTCAGGTGCCGCCTCCCCCACTGGCACAGAACCTGGCATTGGCCATAATCGCCGTGGGGTTACTGCTACTATTTCTTTACGGCAAGCCGTTCCGGCGTGTGCCCGCCTCACTGGCGGTCCTGGGCTTCGGATTGGGAATAGGGTTGGTCAGTGGCCCATGGGAAAGCTCCGTATTACCGATGGGTATGTCTGCACTGACGCTGCCAGGGTGGGATGCCCTGAGTATTGCACTTGTGTTGCTGGTGGTGCCCCAGCTTCCTCTCACATTAGGCAATTCCGTGTTTGGTGCTGCCGATACCGCCCGCATGTATTTCGGGGAGAAGGCTAACCGTGTAACACATCGCAACCTTTTGCTGTCCATAGCCGGCATGAACCTTGCGGCGGGTGTAATCGGCGGCATGCCGCTTTGCCATGGTTCCGGAGGAATCACCGCCCACCATCGGTTGGGGGCCAGGACAGGAGGTGCAACGGTGATGTTGGGCGCCCTTGTGCTGATGCTAGTGACATCGGCCATTTTCTGGGGTACCGATGTACTGCGTTACTTGAGCCTACTGCCGTATCCGGTATTAGGGGTGATGCTGGCCTTTGTGGGGGTGCAGCACGGACTGCTAGCGCGGAAGGTGGCCGACACCGGTGAGGCAGCGGTAGCCATTCTGGTCGGAGTGGTAACATGGCTTACAGGAAACCTGGCCGCAGGGTTTAGCTCTGGGATAGTCCTTTACTACCTGTTGCGGTTGGCGGGTTATTATAGAGAGCTAAGGGGCTGACGCCGGTACCCTCAGCGGGTTCAGGCGGGCCGTAGCAGGTTCGGATATTTCAGTGCGAAAACTTACCGGGGAGACATCTACGTTCGTTCAGGATCAGCCGCGACCAAAACCACAACCCCGGGCCAGGATGGTTGAGCCTGTCCCCGTGTAATCTGCAGCTGGTCCTCCAGCCAAGGCTGTAGCTTCGTGCCGGTATCGTCCATGGATGTCACGAAGACGCCGATGTCATGAGAGGTAATGACTGATGTGCCCAACGGTCGTGCGACAAACAAGTTAACTGATTCCAGTCGTCTTTCTCCGTATAACGACCGTGCCTTGATGAGGCGTTCTATGTCCGGATCTCAGAATACTATCCGCCCATACTCGCTTCAATAGCCATACGACTCAGAGGGGATCGTTATCTATAGTAATGTAGGTGGAATAGTGGGGTATTGAAATGGAAATCATCTTCGCTGCTGCCGAGATAAGCCCCTTTTTTCAAGGTCGGAGGGCTGGCGGATGTAGCTGGCTCCTTGCCTCTGGCTTTAGCTCGCTTGGGGCATACCGTGTGCCTGGTAGTTCCACTGAGCCTCTTTGAGCCTCCCCCGGGAGCATCGCTCCTGCCTTATCCGCTGGTTTATGCGGTTGCCGGCCGCAGAGAGGCTGCATCCCTATGGCAGTTGCCCCTGGAAGAACGGACCACACTCTATCTGGTAGACTGTCCCCAGTATTTTCGTAGGGGGAAGGTGTACGATGGGGATGACCTAGAGCGGTTCACACGGTTCTCGTTGGCTGTGGCGCAACTT
>JASLXN010000205.1 GCA_030740315.1 Dehalococcoidia bacterium
CCCTAATGGTCATCTGGCGTGACTTGAGGATGTTGGTGGACGAGGTTGCCAGTCATACCTTAGGACATCGGCAGTCCGCACGACGCTGGCCCCAAGAGGCACTGCGCCATGTGTTGAGGGAGAGCATAGCCCTGGCACTGGTGGTAGTGGTAGGGCTATGGTCCATCCCCTTTATCGCCCGGTTGGTGGCCATTGGCTCCCTAGCCTTGGTGGTGCCGTTGCTACTGCTGGTGGTCGTTTCCTATTTCGCACTGGACTCGGTAAGGGACATCTACAGCCGCGTAGAGGCCGTCTTTCACCGGACCCTCCGGGACGGGGAGTTCCCCCAGCGCCGCAGGCGGCGGTGAATCGACTCAGCCCCACTCGCCTTTCCGGAATGCTTTTGGGTGCGCCCCCGGACAACCCTTGACTTGGTGTACAATAGGGGGGTAATATGATGGTGTTCTCACTAGGGACGGCAACTTAACAGGAGGCGGACACTATGACGTTTCTATTAGCGTCCGCCCTGGTGGTAGGGGGAGTGGTGGTAGGCTTCCTTGCCTTCTGGTTGGCGGGCCAGCGGAACCGAGGGCTTGCCCGGCAGGAAGCTGGGAGGATTTTAGGCGAAGCTCAAGCAAAGCAGAAGGAGCTCATACTCGAGGCCAGGGATGAAGCCCTGCGCCAGAGAGCAGCAGCGGAATCAGAAAACCGAGAAAGGCGCACTGAGCTCCAGCGGCTGGAGAACCGGGTCTCTCAGAAGGAAGAGAACCTGGAGCGAAAGCTGGAGGCTTTGGAGAAGCGTGACCGCTCCCTTGCCGCCAGGGACAAGGACTTAGAGAGCCGACACCAGGAGGTGGCGGCCATACTCGGTAAGCAACAGGCCGAGCTTGAGGCTATAGGTGGCCTCACCAGCGGCGAGGCCAAAGAATTGCTCCTGCAACGGGTGGAGGAAGAGGTGAAAGAGGATGCCGGTCGGCGCGCCCGGGAGTGGGAGGCCAGGATTTTGGAGGAGGCGGCGACGCGCGCTCGCAAGGTGCTGGCGGAGGCGGTACAGAGGTACGCCGGCGATGTAGTCACCGAGACCACCGTGAGCGTGGTTCCACTGCCCAGCGATGATATGAAGGGACGCCTCATAGGCCGTGAGGGGCGGAACATACGGGCGCTGGAACAGGCTACCGGCGTGGACCTTATCATAGATGATACCCCGGAAGTGGTCACCCTTTCCAGCTTCGACCCTGTGCGGCGGGAGGTGGCCCGTCAGGCCCTATCCAAACTCATTTTGGACGGACGAATTCACCCCGCCCGTATTGAGGAGATAGTGGAAAAGGCAAGGGCGGAGGTGGACCAGGCTATTATCAAAGCCGGGGAAGAGGCCGCTATTTATATCGGCTTTCCCGGGCTGCACCCGGAGCTTATCAAGCTCCTAGGCCGATTGAAGTACCGCACCAGCTACGGCCAGAACGTGCTCAACCATAGCATAGAGGTGGCTTCAGTTGCCGGCGTGATTGCTACGGAGCTGGGCGCAAATGTGAATATGGCCAAGAAATCCGGTCTGCTGCACGATATCGGCAAGGCTATTGACCACGATGTGGAGGGCACCCACGCCCTGCTGGGAGCAGAGCTTGTGAAGCAGTGGGATAAATCTCCCGTAGTGGCCCAGGCCGTCGCCCAGCACCACGGGGAATCCGATATCACCACGGTAGAGGGCTTTATCGTGGCCGCCGCCGATGCTGTTAGCGGGGCCCGGCCTGGTGCCCGGGGCGAGATGGTGGAGCACTACTTGAAGCGGCTCCAGGCCCTGGAGAACCTGGCCAACAGTTTCACCGGAGTGGAAAAGGCCTATGCTATCCAGGCGGGCCGGGAAGTCCGAATCATGGTGAAGCCGGACCAGGTGGATGACCTGGTGGCACTACGCCTCGCCAGGGATATAGTCAAGAAGATAGAGGACACCCTAGAATACCCCGGTCAGATAAGGGTTACGGTAATCCGTGAGACGCGAGCAGTGGAATATGCCAAGTAGCCAGACAGATGACCTTGTCCGCATTCTGATGATTGGGGATGTGATGGGTCGGCCTGGCCGCAATGCGCTCAAAAACCTGGTGCCCGGCCTCCGAAAGGAATACGGGCTGGACCTGGTTATAGCCAACTCCGAGAACGCTGCCGGGGGAATAGGGCTTACACCGGAGACGGCGCTGGAGATGATGGATGCCGGGGTGGATGTGCTCACTTCGGGCAACCATATTTGGCAGCATAAGGAGATTGTGCCGGTTATGGAGGACGGCAACCTGCCCCTTCTTCGTCCTCTGAACTATCCGCCAGATGCCCCGGGGCGGGGCCACCTTTTCAACGGCAAGTGCATGGTGATAAACCTGGTGGGCCGCACCTTCATGGGCCCCCTGGACTGCCCCTTCCGCACCGTGGATGCCCTGTTGAACGGACTGGGGAATAAAACCCCTAGGGTGGTGATTGTGGACTTCCATGCCGAGGCCACCTCAGAGAAGGCGGCTCTGGGCTGGTTTTTGGCCGGCAGGGCCAGTGCCGTGCTGGGCACCCACACCCACGTAGGCACCATAGATATGCGTATACTCCCAGGTGGCACTGCCTATGTTACCGATGTGGGAATGACCGGCCCCGTGGACTCTATTATCGGTGTGGAGGTGGAACCCGTGCTCCAGCGGTTCATTACAAGCCTTCCCCATCAACTCCCCATCGGCAAAGGCAAGGTGGCGCTGGACGCGGTCCTGGTGGAGGTGGATGAAGCTACGCCGAGGCCGCTTCGAAAGCCTTCGAAGACCCCGGCCATGCTTCGATGCAGTCGAAGCAGCCGCACTCGCGCCGTTGCGAGCGAGGAGTCCCCGCCGAGGACGCTGCCTTGAGGCT
>JASLXN010000206.1 GCA_030740315.1 Dehalococcoidia bacterium
CCTGGTACCCATCAGCAACCCTCCCTACTATGCGGTGAAGATGTGGCCCGGCGGCCCCAACACCCAGGGCGGCCCCAAGCGTAACCACCGCGCCCAGATTCTCAATGTGGACGGGGACCCCATCGCCCGCCTGTACGCCGCCGGGGAGTTCGGCTCGGTGTACGGTATGCTCTATCCCTCCGGGGGGGGCAACATCGCTGAGTGCATCGCCTTCGGCCGCATCGCCGGGGAGCACGCCGCCCGGGAGGAACCGGGGCGCTGAATGAAGGGGCCACTGAGGAGGGGTTTTCATTCTCATCCACACACCCAATCAAGGGAAAACTTGGGAGCCTTTCTTGCACAGCAAGCTACGCCCCCCGGGTTTTTGTCCTGGTGGGGTGGACACAGAACGGTTGACTACCTGAATGCGTACCGCGGACTTTGACTACGAGCTGCCCCCGGGGCTGATTGCCCAGTCCCCCACCCAACCCCGTGACGACTCCCGCCTGATAGTGCTCCACCGGAGCACCGGTACCCTGGAGCACTGTCGCTTCCGGGACATCGGGAAATACCTGCGTTCCGGAGATGTGTTGGTGCTCAACGATACCCGTGTCATCCCTGCCAGGCTACGGGGCCACAAGGAGGCCGGTGAGGACATCCCAAGCGGAGGGGGCCGAGTAGAGGTGCTACTGCTACACCGAGAGGCGGAGGGGTGGAGGGCGCTGGTGCGCCCCGGCAAACGGCTCGGGGTAGGCACCCGCCTCATCCTGGGGGAGGGAAGGGAGGGCGGCCACACCATCACCTCTGTGGTGGTAGGACTGGGGAAAGACGGCAGCCGCCTGCTGACCTTCGACGATGAGGCCCACCTGCCCGAGGCGGGCGAGGTGCCCCTGCCCCCCTACATCCACACCCCCCTGGAGGACCCGGAGCGCTACCAAACCGTATACGCCCGGCAACCGGGCAGCGCCGCCGCCCCCACCGCCGGGCTCCACTTCACCCCGGAGCTGCTTGAGGAACTACAGGAACAAGGGGTGGGCGTAGTTTATGTCACCTTGAACATCGGTCTGGACACCTTCCAGCCGGTGCGGGAGTCGGACCCCACCCACCACACCATACACCGGGAGTATGTCCAGCTCAGCCCGGAGGCCGTCGGCGCCCTCAACAGGGCCAGGCAGGCCCACGGCCGCATCGTAGCCGTGGGCACCACCGGCGTACGGGTATTGGAGCAGGGTTGCCGCGAAGGTGTGTTTGAGTCTTTCCACGGCTGGTGCGGCCTGTATATACTGCCGGGGCACCGCTTCCGGGGAGTGGATGTGATGCTCACCAACTTCCACCTGCCCCGCTCCACCACCCTCCTGCTGACGGCGGCCTTCGCCGGCCGCGAGCGGCTACTCTCCGCCTATCAGGAGGCAATCGAGCAGGGCTACCGCTTCTACTCCTTCGGGGACGGGATGCTGGTGCTGTAGCAAGCTACCAGAAGTCAGGATAGATTGAAGAACCAATACTTTGGGGATAAGAGAGATTACTTCAAGTACGATTTAATGATCTCGTTTGCGGAAGCTCTTTCGGGCATAGAACGATTCACATTCATCCCGATGTTAACGCCAAATGATGGTTCGGGCGATGGCCAGCAAACGGCCTATCGACAAGGTGGTGGTGATGCCGCTCTGTATAAGTTCCTCCGGCAGTGCGCAACCCAAGAGCGTCGAAGCATAATCCATCTGCGTGATTTCCTTATTGAGCAATTTCGCTTTGAGTATTGCCACTACCACGATGAAAGCTACTTCAGTCATGCCGAACGCGGTGCGTATTTTCAGAATGTACCGAACGAGTACCTGCAAAAGGCAGTCACACTAGTCGACCCAGATAACGGCCTAGAGATCAGGTCGATGAGACCCCGCACTGGGCACAAGTATGTCCGATATGACGAAGTCAACAAAATATTCCTGAGGATGAGTCGGACATCTATCTTACTTAGTAATCTTTCAGTATTTCCCTCGTGTACAACGCCAGCCTTATTTAAGGAGGCGCTTCCAGGAACTACACTCCGTTATTCAATGTCCATTCCCCATGGCAATAAGCGACAATGAGGTAGCCTTAATCATACTTGCAAAGTCCAACGAAAGCCGTACAAGGGTTTTACAACTGATGAACGACTACACATCAAGAAACGAGAGGCTTTGGGTGTTTGATGGTTTTGTCGATCCCCTAGTTAGCCCCATTTAGCAAGATTTCGTGTCATAGCTGCAGCACCGTTGACCTGTGCTAAACTGATAGCGGATCTGGCGAAAAGGAGATTCTTTGAACAAGTTTAGCAGGCACTTGAGGAGGAGGTTGGTGGCTGGACTGTTGGTGGCCATGCCTCTGGTCATCACTTATCTGATCCTGATCTGGCTGTTCCGCTTCGCCGATGGCCTGCTCCGGCCCTCCATAGAATGGGCCACAGGCCGCAGCCTCCCCGGGGTGGGGTTGGCGGGCATGCTGCTGATAGTCTATCTCCTAGGATTCCTGGGCACCAATGTCCTGGGGCGATGGCTGCTACGCCTCATGGACACCGTCCTCAGCCGCACCCCCATAATAAGCATGGTCTACAGGGCCACCAAGCAGGTGGTGGACGCCTTCCGGGTCTCTCAAGAGACCCCTTTCCAGCGTGTTGTGCTGGTGGAGTACCCCCGCAGAGGGGCATGGACCGTGGCCTTCGCCACCGGTCCCATGCTGAAAGTCAACGGGAATCGCATGCAGCCCATATTTGTCCCCACCACCCCCAAACCCACCAACCGCTACAAGCTCCTCTTACCAGAGGCCGATTTCCTCACCCCCAAAATTACCACCGACGAAGCCATACCCAATGTGGTATACGGCGGCTTTGCCCCAC
>JASLXN010000207.1 GCA_030740315.1 Dehalococcoidia bacterium
CCGCAGATGTATAACAAGCTATTAGTCACCCTAGATGGCTCTCCGCTTTCGGAGTGCGTCCTGTCCCATGCCACCACCATAGCCAAGGACTGTTCCGTGCCAAGGATGTGGCTACTCCGAGTTGTGGAGCCTATGCCAATCGGAGAAGGCGTCACCCAGGAGTTCATCTGCAGGGTGTATAAGGAGAGAGAGAAGGTGGCCAAGGAGTACCTGGAGGGTGTAGCTAAGTCGCTACGGGAGCAGGGCTTAGTGGTCAACATAGCAGTTACACAGGGCCAGCCCGCTGATGAAATAGTGGACTTCGCCGAAAAGAATGGGGTTGACCTTGTAATTATGGCCACCCATGGCCGCAGCGGCGTGGGCCGATGGGTGTTCGGCAGCGTCAGCGACCGCGTGATGCGGGAAGCCAAAGCGCCCCTGCTGCTGGTCAGGTGAGGGAATAGTCGCTCAGCCCGTGGTAGGCCCACCCCCGGGGCCGTACTTCAAGGCCATTACGGATTCCGCCTCCATCACCAACTCCCCCCTCTGGTTATTGGTGAGCAAGCGGAAGTGTACTACGCCCCATTTCCGCTTGGGCTCCTTCTCCGTTATCTGGCACTCGGTGGTGATGGTATCACCGATAAGCACCGGGTTGCGAAAGGTGAAGTGGTCCGCTAAATGGCTGGCGGCATCCTTGCCCATCAACGGCACTATACTGGGCAACGCAAGCGAGGCCGTAAGCATGCCGTGCGCTATGCGCTGCCCGAACGGGGTAGCCTTCATATACACATCGTTCATGTGAAACGGGTGCAGGTCCCCAGTAAGGGTGCCGAACTGGACGATATGAGACTCAGTGACCGTGATGGATGTACCCGCAAATCTTTGCCCTACCTCAAAGTCCTCGTAAAACATGCACTCTCCCTTTTAGAGTAATTGTTCCCGGAGAGACGGCCACACCGCCTCTGATATCGCCATCCCTAGTGCAAGTCTCAGCTAACCCCGACCAGCGTTTCCACCGGGCTCTCCTCTGCGTTTACCGGCACATCTACAGCGTACATCTGTGAGTCGCTGAGCCGGCCCAAGGCGTTGGCCGATAACTTTATGGCCTCGCAAGCATTATTGTGCATCACCACCAAGACCGGAGGCGGCATGTGCTGGCCGTTAATCATGGCCAGTTGGACTATGGTGCGGTCACACAGGGAGTCCGGGAAACCCATGGTACGTACGGTATCAAAGTGCTGGTCAGCGTGTGAGGTGCGGTCAGCAGCCATGATATAGTCACCAATCTCAAAGCCCAGGGCTTGGAGCAGGGGCTGAAACAGCCCTGGCTCTACGAAGGGCCTTTTCAGGTGCCACGCCTCCAACTGCTGCTGGCGCAGTTCCAGTTCCACCTCATAGAGCAGCTTGTTGCTCTTAAGCTTCCCGGGCAGAGGGGTTTCCTCTATCTTCTTGACCCTTCGGCTGAGTTTTGCAATCTCTTCCTCAAAGAAGTTCATTCTGCTCCTTCTTGCTTGCGCCCTCTTCCCGTCTCAAGCCTCTACGATACCAGTAGGAGTTGGCAGTTTTGAGCATTCGCGGGTAATCAATATTGATATCCCATGTCGTGATCCCTCGAAGATTGTAAAGCCAGGCCGACCACCCGGTCAACAAACCGCAATAGGCTGTTTATTAACAGAGTTTCCAATGGGGCAGAGCCTCTTTGGTGGGGGCGAAATGGACCCCAAAAACTGGGCAAGTAGTTAAGAGTGGGTTCTGTTCCTTAAAGTAACAAAGGCAGGAGGAGCATGACATGAAACAGAACCGAAGTAAACACAGCCCATCATATAAAACTAGGGTAGCTCTGGAAGTACTCAAAGGCGATAAAAAACCGCCGTGTTAGCCAGCCGATTCGAAGTCCATCCCGGCCGGATTCACGCCTGGAAGAAGGCGTTGACGGAAGATGCAACCTATATCTTCGGCAGTGACCATGACATGAATAAGGGCGCTGAGGCGCGGGTGGCCCAGTTGTCAAACCTGCTCATATACTTATTTGCAGCCCACAGCGTCCGTATCCAATACTTTTAATCTGGAACCTCCTTCCCAGAGTCTTATCCGAGCCCTTTAACCTCGTAGGAGGCAATATTATCCACCTTTGCTACCCTTCCATCCCGACAATCAGTTCCACCACCCTGATGCCCCCTAACGGCAGCATCTCAACCTCCTCCCGGAACAGCGTCACGGTATCCTGGCCCAAAGCACCCCTCGTCCCACCGCAGCATCAAATCGGGCATGTCGGCGGCCCAAAGGGCTCCCCATCTTATTGGTTTATGGTAGTGGTTGTGTTAAACCCTCAGGGGACTTAAAATAGGGCCAATATTTCTTGATACCTGAAAGGAGCGCTATGGCATCAACCACCGGCTCTCGGTTAGTAGCCCGGGCACTGAAACAGCAAGGGGCGGAAGCCCTGTTTTTCCTCACCGGAGGTCCCATGGTGCGGTTCACTATGGCCGCCGCCTTTGAAGAGCTAAAGCTGGTTGATGTGCGCCACGAGCAGGCCGCCGCAATGGCAGCCCACGCCTGGGGCCGGGTGCGGGGCAAGCCCGGGTTATGCTCCGCAGCTTCCGGGCCCGGTGTAACCAATCTGACCACCGGTGTGGCCACAGCCTTCGCCGATGCCGCTCCCCTGGTAGTGTTGGGCGGTTCCAGTGCCGAGTCCCAGTCGGAGTTGGAGGCTTTCCAAGAAATGGACCAAGTGGAGATGATGAAACCCATCACCAAGTGGTCACGACGGGTTCATGACGCCAAGCGGATTCCGGAGTACATACACATGG
>JASLXN010000208.1 GCA_030740315.1 Dehalococcoidia bacterium
ATATGGCCTTGTATGAACTGAGGGTCACTTGGTATACTATCTTCGTATTTTTGTCCAATAGGCTGCCGAGGTAGGATATGGGCGACGGTTTGCTGAGTTCACTTCAAGTCCTGGACCTTACCGACCACCAGGGTTGGGCCTGTGGCCGTATACTGGCGGATATGGGAGCAGAGGTGGTGAAGGTGGAGCCGCTGGGAGGGGACCCTTCACGAAACTTGGGGCCGTTCTTTGGGGACGTGCCCCATCCGGAGCGCAGTCTCTACTGGTTTAGCTATAACGCTGGGAAGAAAGGCATTACCCTCAACTTGGACTCCCCGGAGGGCAAGGGCCTGCTGCACAAGCTTTCAGCCCGGGCCGATATCCTGGTGGAGTCCTTTCAGCCCGGCTACCTGGACGGCTTGGGATTGGGGTATGAGGCCCTTTCTCAGGCCAATCCCGGCCTCATCTATACCTCTATCACCCCCTTCGGCCTCACCGGCCCGCGGCGAGACTACAAGGCGACCGACCTGACCCTCCAGGCCCTGGCCGGGATAGCCTGTAGCATAGGTGAACCGGAGAGACAGCCGCTAAAAATGTGTCTGGACCAGTCTTTCGTGCTGGGGGGCTCCCATGCCGTCATCGGCAGCCTCCTGGCACTCAACTACCGCAGCGGCAGTGGGGCCGGGCAACATGTAGACATATCCATCTTTGATTGCCTGATGCGCCTGAACTACAGGGATCCGGTGCGCTGGGATGTGGACAAGAGCTACGCTCAGAGGCAGGGCAATGTCCTGGTCCGGGGGCGGGTGAATACCCGTAATATCTGGCGGTGCAAAGACGGCTATGTCACCTGGATTCTGGCCGGTGGCCCCACCGGAGCACGGGAGAATGTCCCGCTGACAGAGTGGATGGTATCCGAGGGCGTGCCCGGGGCGGAGGAGATGGCGCAGGTGAACTGGATGGAGATGGACCTCGCACTCACCCCCCAGGAGCAGGTGGATCGCTGGCAGGATATATTCGGCAGCTTTTTCGCCAGCCGCACCAAAGAAGAGTTGTGGCAGGGGGGCCTTAACCGCCGCATGACCCTTGTGCCCGTTATGGATGTGGAGGAGGCCTTTCGCTACGAGCAGCCCCGTGCCAGGGGCTTCTGGCACAAGGTGGAGCACCCCCATTTGAATGCTACACTGGAGTACCCGGGGCACCTCTTTCTGAGCAACAATACCCGGGCCGAGGTGCGAGGACCAGCACCCCTTATAGGGGAGCACAACTATGAGGTCTACGGGAGTTGGCTGGGACTCTCCCGGCGGCAGGTAGATGACCTGAGGGCACAGGGGGCCGTTTGACTCCCAACCAGGCCCTATAGGGGTGGCACAAGCTCCTAAATAGGCTTAAGGAGTAGGCATTATGGAGAATGGGCAAGCTTTAGAAGGCGTCAAGGTACTGGACTTCACCTGGTGGGGGGCCGGGCCCATATTCACCAAATACCTTTCGGATTTCGGCGCCACTGTGGTGAAGGTGGAGTCACACAAGCGCTTGGACTTGGTGCGGCTCAGCGAGCCGTACAGGGACGGTAAGGTGGGCACGGATACCAGTGCCATGTTCCTGCAGCTGAATACCAGTAAACTGGGTATTACCGTGAATCTCTCAGTGCCCAAGGGCAAGGAGCTTATCCTGAAACTGGTTGAATGGGCCGATGTGGTGGCCGATAATTTCAGCGCCGGGTTCATGCAGCGGGCCGGTCTGGGCTACGAGGAGCTGCGCAAGGTCAAGCCGGACATCATCATGCTGAGTTCCAGCTGCCTTGGGCAGACGGGGGTCTACAGCGATCTCCGGGGACACGCCCTGGTAGGAGCTGCCCTCTCCGGCCATTTTCATCTCACCGGCTATCCCGATGGCGAACCTACCACCCCGGCCTCCATCGGCGTGGCGGATGTATTCCAGCCCATGCTATCGGCTGCAGCCGTTCTGGCGGCCTTGGAGCACCGTCGCCGAACGGGAGAGGGGCAGTACATAGACTTGGCCCAAGTAGAGGCGATGAACCACTACATGGCCCCCGCCCTGCTGGATATGCAGGCCAACGATTCCACCCCACACCGCGACGGCAACCACCACCCTCAAGCGGCCCCTCACGGCGTCTTCCAATGCAAGGGAGATGACCGGTGGGTAGCCATAGCGGTGTTCACCCAGGACGAGTGGCAGGGACTGTGCCAGGCCATGGGAGACCCGCAGTGGTGCCGGGAGGAACGCTTTGCCACCCTTGCCGGACGCAAACAGAATGAAGATGTGTTGGAGCGCCTGATAGCGGAGTGGTCCCAGACCCAGGTGGCCGAGGAGGCCATGGAGCACCTGCAGCGCCACGGTGTGGCCGCCGGGGTGGTACAGAACCCCCGGGATATACTGGAAAGTGACCCTCAGGTACAGGCACGGGACCTGTTCCCTGTCATGCACCACCCGGTCATAGGCGATTGCATTCACCCTACTTCTGGTGCCCAGCTATCCAGGACTCCCTCCCGCATTGAGACCTCCCCCCTGCTGGGCGAGCACAATGAGAAGGTGTTCTGCCAGTTCCTGGGTATGTCCTCGGAAGAGTTCGCCAGCCTGGTCAGCGAGCAGGTCATATACTGAACTAACCCGCCGGCTATTCTACACAGATGGTTCGGGTTGCCGCAGCAACCACTGCAGCCGGTTCATATGACTTTTGCCGGATAGACTACCGACTATACTTTCTCCCTCCATCCTTCAGATTACACTAGGGGATTAGCCCTT
>JASLXN010000209.1:0-274 GCA_030740315.1 Dehalococcoidia bacterium
TATTTGAATAAGAAACGTCACCAAAATGCTTCACCCGCATATGCAGCCACGGTTGCAACTACCCCAGCAACTCAATAGCTTGATTCATGGATTTCCTCGTTATAGACATATAGTCCTCTATTATGGCCAAATTGCTGTAGCCGATTAGCCCTGGGTTCCCCCGCACCAGAACGACACAGCCGATCTGTGATAATCTTGGGATGGTATTTCATCGGCTTTGTCGGAAAGGTAGTCGGCCATTTCGGTTAGCTCTAATATCAAAGAATACGCGCTA
>JASLXN010000209.1:284-2732 GCA_030740315.1 Dehalococcoidia bacterium
CGGCTATGACCGAGTTGGGTTCACATCCGCCGAGCGCTTCCCAATCTATGAAAAGGAGCTTTCCAGCCGCCTCCAGATGTACGAGTGGGCTATGGGAGATAACCAACGGCTGCTGCGGGCCGGTGACCCCCGGAACTCCATGTCAGAAGCCAGGACGGTAGTGGTCGCTGTGTACGACTACTTCAAGGAGAGCTTTCCACCGGAGATGGTGGGCAGGATTGGGCGGCTCTACCTGGGCCACGGGGGCGGCACGCCCCTACCGATACCCCGTACCCGCTATCGCTTGCTGAGAGAATTCCTTGAAAAGCTGGGGTTCCGTACTGGGAGGGGAGGTGTGAACCCTCCGGCCCGGCAGGCGGGAGCCCGTGCTGGTGTGACCAGTTTCGGCAAGAACTGTTTTGCATTCGCAGAGGGCATCGGCTCGTTCGTCGAGATAGACACCCTGGTAATAGACGGGGAGCTGGAGTATGACCGGCCGACGATGCAGGTCAGCTGCCCAGACAAGTGCACTCTGTGCATAGATGCCTGCCCTACTGGGGCCCTCTACGAGCCCCTGAGGATGAACCCCCTCATGTGTGTGGCCTACAACTCCTATGCCACCCCGGGTTCGTTCCTAGGTGATGGGCAGATTGTGCTGCGCATGGACATTAGAGAGCGTATGGGCGTCTGGATATATGGCTGCGACATCTGCCAGCAGGTGTGCCCGCACAACCAGCCTCGGCTTAAGGCCAAACTACTTCCCAACGCATACCTCGCGCAGGTGGCCGCTGATTTCCGACTGGAGAAACTGCTAAATATGTCCGCTGCTTACTTCAGAGACAAAGTGTACCCACTGATGCACTACATAAAGGATGGGCGGTATGTGCAGAGGAACGCCGCGGTGGCCCTAGGCAATTTGGGACAGGATGAGGCTGTACCGCACTTGGCCCGAGCTATGCGAGACCCCGATGAGCTGGTTCGCGGCCATGCCGCGTGGGCACTAGGACGGATTGGGGGTAGGGAGGTGTTGGAAATCCTGGAGGGTAGCCTGGCTACCGAATGTTCCGAATATGCCCGGAGTGAGATTATTGCCGCGTCTGGCGTATCACGGTCAACTGGAGGCTATTGATTATGTGTTTTCTATGCCTCAACTTAGCAAAGGCGTTTGCTATTGCGGGGCCACCTCTACCCACCCAGAACCGGGTTGGTAGTGCGTTCTGGGTGGACACAAGCGAAACATAACGTTGAGCACAGGAACCGTAGTCAGGCCTGCCCATCAATGGGTGATGCTCTCCGGCGTGGGTGCCCTGATATTCAGTGTTGTTGCCGGCGGCTTTATGCTGGGCCCCCTGTTGCCAGATATGGCACAGGACCTGGGTACCAGCATCCCGCTTCTGGCACAACTCGTCACCTTTTCCGCAGTCCCTTGGTCCGCCACAGGCCTCCTCGTGGGGCCACTGTCTGATATCTACGGACGTAGGCCTTTGCTGCTTCTAGGTGCGGCCCTCGCTGGTGCCGGAGCGCTGGGCACCGCCCTCTCCGATAGCTTTGCTGTTCTGGCCGGCTTTCGTATCCTGGTGGGGATAGGCTCTGGTATGATACCACCCACCGCAATGGCTCTTATTGGAGATACCCTCCCGCAAGAAAATAAGGCGCGGGCAACCGGGGTCTTCGTAGCTATGCCGGGGGCCGCCAACTTAGTAGGCATCCCGCTGCTGGCTGTGCTTGGAGATATTATGGGGTGGAGGACATCCTTTGTAGCAGTGGGGCTGTTTATGCTCCTGTCCGGCGCGGCCTTCTTTGTGTTGTCACCGAGGCTTCCTGGCATCCGCAGTGGCTCGGTTGGGTACACAGTACGGCTTAGGCGAGCACTATCGTCACGGTTAAGCCTGTACCTGTTGGCGATGGCAATTCTGCTGCAGGGCGTATACGGTACTCTTTTGATTTTCTTCCCGCCGTTCTTGCGAGAGGTGTACGGGCTAACCGCCTCGCAGGTAGCACTGCCGGTGTCAATTTTTGCCGTGGGTACCATAGTGGGAGGACTGGTAGGGGGCAGGGTGGCCGGACACCGCAACCGCCTGAACCGGTCTGCGACCATATTGTTGGGAATACTAGCCTTTGCACTTGCTACCTTTTTGCTCGAAGCCGGTCTGTGGCCCTCGGTGGCGATGGCCGCCATACTGATGCTGGGAATGCGCATAGCCTTTACCGTGATGCTAACGCTGGGTAACGATGCCGGAGGCCAATCGAGAGGCACCCTGATGGGGCTCCTGGTGGCCGGAAACCAGGGAGGGATTATTGTGGGGATGTCCTTGGGGGGGCTGCTGGTGGCCCAGTGGGGCTATGGAAGGCTGGGCTTTATGTGCGGTGCTGCGGTCATCGGAGCAAGTGCACTTTTTCGTTTTGCCCTTACGGAGAAAGCCATATCCTTGTCCGATGAGTATTTCTCTGAAACCGCTACAACCGGCA
>JASLXN010000020.1 GCA_030740315.1 Dehalococcoidia bacterium
TTGGACCACCTTGTGTGTTTATGATAGGTTCACAAAGCTCTGCTGCATAGTAAGGCGGCGTCCCTAAAGATACAAGCCACTCTTTGGCCCTGCCAAAACCGGAGTCCTGACCTACCCTACAGTATTCATTATATCTTGTGATGGTTTCTTCCAGTGCAACTGAACCCACCCCTATTTCCTCAGCCAGTTCTTTGATGGTGTTGGCCTTAACTATCCATCCCTGCTCTATTTCAGCACTGTTATCATCGCTCCACTCATAAAGCCTATGCATACACCACCAGCCCATGTGCATTCCTACGATGGGGCGTTTCTTCCTGAAGGTTTCATCGAAGACTACGTAAAAAGGTATATTGGGATATTCTGCTCCATCATGGTCAAAATATTGAACTTTAAAAAGGTCCTTACGATGACTCAGCAATATAGACTCGTCCATGAATCTCTTTCCGTATTTGTTTACAAAGATAGCTTGGCTGCCGATGGGCAAGTGCCTTACCAGCCGGAACCCGACACCAAACTTCTCGCTTGGTGCTTTGAGGGCAAAATTGCCCAATTCACAGCCAGTCATATGCCAGAGCTTAGCACCCACTTGAGCAGCCATCACTATACCATCCCCGGTGTTATATGGAGTCCCATAGGGATATATTGGCAGTTGTGTGGCATAGGGCAAGAAGTCTACTAACATCTCATGGTTGTTTTGGAAGCCTCCACAGGCCAGCACTACGCCTTTTCTGGCCTTGACATATATTTCCCCTTCCCGGCTTCCTACCTTGACACCCAGTATCTCCTTTGTCGCCAAGTCTTGGATCAGCTCCTTCGCTGGAGCCTCATACATGACCCCAATCCTTCGCTCCTTCACCAAGTTATCCAGGAAGCTGAACAATTGGTCTCCATGGGCGGCCCACCTCACTTCCCCTTCTCGTTGCTCCTCCTCTGTGTCTGCCGTGCGCGCCAGGCTTGCAACCTGATGGAAACCCTCAGATCCCGGAAGGGTAGGGTACTCTGGTTCCAGGTATGAATACTCCAGCTCCGCACCCCATTCCTTAAACTTGTGGGGAAGGTCAATCATAGCTTCAGCAAGGGCACAGATAGATTCCTCGTCAAGGGTACCCTGGGTCAAAGCCCTGTAATGTTCAATCGCATCGGCCACATTGCTGGGGATACGCATACCCCCTCCAGAACAGCCAGTATTTCCTCCACCAAGCGGCGCTTTCTCAAGTATAAGTGCCTGGGAGCCAGTATCGTGGGCGGCAATGGCCGCACAAGCACCAGCTCCTCCGTATCCCACAACCACCACATCCGCTTCGCAGTCCCACCTCTCTGGAAGCCACGGCCTTAGCTTGCCCACCTTCTTCTCTTTGCCGGCAGAACTCATGATCATCCCTCCTGTCCCAGGGTTTGGTCGGTTCATTTTACCACCTTAGGGAAACCAGGCAAAATCCCGGGGGTGCCTAACTGGTTGAGCCTTTCGGTGCCTTGAGGGGAAAACTGTCAATAACTTTGGCAATGGATTGGCTGACATCGGAGGGGCTAGGCGGCACCAGTAAATACAAAGGCGGTGCCCAGTTAGGGACAGAGCAGTCAAAAATGCGACTTAGACTTAGTGGTATAGACCAGCACGGACAACCCCCGATTTTGAAAGCGGATATGGGTCAGATTCCCGCAAAGTGTCGCGAATTAAGGGTGGGGAAATGGTTATCCCCCCTGCCCGCTCTCAACCCCAAGTGCCGGTGCGTCCAGCAGCCCCTGCCGAAAGGCCGCCAGATAAGCGGCGCAGTACTCATCCTCCCCCATCAGCGCTCGGGCAGCGGCGGCGGTGGCCATAAGACCCAGATCCAGAGGGTCCAGAATGGCGGCATTTAGGCCCTGGGCCAAGGCTGCGGCTAGAAAGGTGCGGTTAAGTAGCCGCCGCCGGGGCAGGCCAAACGAGATGTTGCTCACTCCAAGGATGGTCTTGGTCCCCAGGGTGGATCTGATGTCAAGCAGCGTCTGGAGCACTGCTACGCCTGCCTCTTTAGCCACTGATACCGGCAGCACCCCAGGGTCAAGATACAGGTCTTCCAGGGGTATGTCATAGTCCTTAACGGCATCCATCAGCAGGCGGGCATTCTCCATCCTCTCCTGAGCCGAGTGAGGCACCCCCTCCGGCCCCACTGCTAATCCCACCACCTGGCAGCGGTGTTTTTTTACCAGGGGAAGGATTCCCTCCACACGTCCCGGCTCCCCGGTAATGGAATTGACGATGGCCCTGCCCCGGTGGGATGAAAGAGCCGCCTCAACGGCGGAGGGAGATGTTGAGTCCAAGCAGAGGGGCAAGTCCACCACCTCTTGGACAGTCCTTGCCAGCCACTCCAGGTTATCCGGCTCCCCCCCGGGGGCGGAGGCCGCGTTAATCTCCAGAAAATGGGCACCGGCCTGTGCCTGGCGCAGCGCCAGCGTCTGGATAAAGGCCCCGTCCCGGCTGGCGATGGCCTCAGCTACGCCGCTCAAGGATGAGTTTATCCTCTCGCCGATGACAAGCATCTTCCCCTCACTTTCGGGAAGAAATTATGGGAGGGGGCGCATCCCACTGTCAAGCTGCTTTTTTACTACGGGGTGCCGGGGACGGACATAACCGATTGTTGCCCCGGCATTCACCAGAGCTACGGGGCTATTCCAGCCCCTTCCTCAGCTTCATCGCCAGCACAGACAGGAAGAGTCCACTGATGCCGAACCCGAAATAAGCATACATGAGGGACAACTCCGGCGAGCTTGAAAATCCCATGCCGGCGCCCGTAAGGCGAGCAAAGGCAGTCACCAGGGCAAACAGTCCGACCACAAACAGCACCCAAACGGCAATCGTTGCTAGGGCCTTGAAAACGGGTGGCATTCTCACACCCCCTATATGTAACCGTCCTGCACCTATTTGGTGCCCAAGTTTAATGTCCCCCCGGAGCATTGTCATTATAGCAAATAGCCTCTTATTCTTGTTATTGCGAGAGTTTTTAGCTTGATACAGGTCTGCGTCGCTCGAATGGCACATAGCCCGGCGGTGGGCTTGACCCACATAAGGACTTTGCCCCATACTTACCGTGTTTGAGGCCACAACATTCAAGGGGGCTCTTATGGCCGAATTCACGGGAAAACAGCGGGTGCGGGCGGCATACCGCCGGGAGTTTGCAGACCGGGTGCCCTTCTACCCCATCTTGGGCCACTGCAACGCCAGTCTCGCCGGTATAAACATCAAAGATTACCTGACCAACCCTCGTAAATGCGTAGAGGCCCAGGTACGGGGCTACGAGAAATACAAACCGGATATCGTGGTAATGGTGGGCGACCTCCTCAAAGAGGCGGAGGCCATGGGGAATGTGCTGAAATTCCCCGAGGACAGCATCTGCATCTCCGAACGGGTGGCGCTGGAGGACAAGAGTAACCTAGGCAAGTTACGGGTGCCCAACCCTTCCACGGACGGCCGCCTGCCCACCTACTTGGAGATGTGCCGCCTGGCCAAGGAGCAGCTAAAGGACGCATCCGTGGGTGGGAATGTGTGCGGGCCGTGGACTATCGCTATCTCACTCAGGGATGCGGAGAGCCTGCTTAAGGACTGCCGCCGGGATCCGGAGTTCGTCCATGCTCTTATGGAGCTTACCACGGAGGTTAGCCACACCTCTGCCCTAGCCCTGGCCACCACCGGCGTCGGAGTCAGCATCGGGGAACCTACCGCCTCCTGCAGCCTGATATCCCCCCGCCTCTACCGTGAGTTCATCTTCCCCTACCACCAGCGGCTTTTTACACAGTTGAGGGATGCCGGACTGGGCCTCACCATCCATGTCTGTGGCTACGCAGACCCCATCTTGGAGGACCTCATAGAGACCGGCGTGGATGCCATCAGCATTGACTTCCCCTCCTCCCTGGAGCAGATGGTGGGCCTTTCTTCCGGCAAGGTGGTGGTCATCGGCAATGTAAACACCCGTCTCTTCTACACTGGGACAAAAGAGGAGATGGAGGCAGAGGTCAAGAGATGCATAGATACCGCCGCCAAGGGCAGCCGCTTTATCCTCTCCACCGGCTGCGAGGTGCCCGGTATCGCCACCGAGGAGCGTATCCGTTGGTTCATGGAGGCTGGCGAGAAATACGGCGCATATCCCGCACCAGCGGTAGCATAGGATAGAATGTTCACTTTCCGCAGGCAACAGCGTGTCTGCCACATAGGGAGTATGGCTGTGGGGGGCCAGCCGGGAGAGAACCCCCCAATACTTATAGGCTCTATGTTCCACAAGGGAGACAGGCTGCTACACAGCCGCCTAGGCAAAGACTTTGATCGAACCGGTGCCGGAGACCTGCTTAAGAAGCAGGAGGAGCTATCCCAGCAGACGGGCCTACCCGCCATGGTGGACCTAGTAGGCAATACCGGGGATGAGCTAAAGGCCTACATAGATTTCGTGGCTGGTGCCACCGCGGTGCCCATGTGTATAGACGCCTGGAAGCTCGGGCCGCGGCTGGAGGCGGCCCACTACGCCGCCGAGTTGGGCCTGCTGGATCGGGTGCTATACAACAGCGTGGGCCCGTGGTCCGAGAACCTTGAGCAGGAGGTGGCTGCCCTGGGAGAGATGGGCGTTAAACATGTGGTCCTGGTGGCCTTTGACACGGATGACCAGATGCCTTCCGGACGGATGAAGTGCCTGGCCACGCTGCTAAAGGCCCTCCAGGGTGTGCCGCTCGAGAGCATCCTGGTAGATACGTCGGTGATGAACCTTCCCGCCACCGCATTCTGTTCCATGGCCAACTACCAGGTGAAAAAGCGCCACGGCCTACCCGTGGGAAGCTCCCCCGCCAACGGCACCTATATGTGGAAGGAAGCCCGCTCGGACTGGGAAGGGGTTGGGTTCGCCGGTATAGATGCCGCCGTCCACGCCCTAGCCTCCGTGCTGTGGCACGATTTCCTGTTCTATGGGCCCATGTCGGCGGCAGACCGCATATTTCCGGCGGTGGCGGCGGCCACTGCTTTCCAAGCCACGCTGGTCTATGGGGAGGGCGGTGACCTTCCGGCCAGCCCTGGGCACCCCCTCAACCATCTTTTTTCGGGGTTCGCCGGACAGCTATCCGCCCGGGCCGAGGCGGCCTCCGGAGACTGAGAGAATATGAGCCCCACAGCAGTGATGACCCCTAGGGAGAGAATATCCCGGCTGTTCAGCCGGCAACCCGTAGACCGCATGCCCTTCTTCAGCGGCCAGGGCATGGTCACCCTTCCCGTAATACAGTCCCTCGGGTTGAAGTTCTCCCAGATCCACCTGTCAGCGGAAGCCATGGCCGAGGCCGCCCGGGCCACCGTGGAAAGGTACGGCTTCGATGCCGCCCTGGTGCCCTACGATATGTGCACCGTGCCCGAGGCCATGGGCCTCAGGGCCAGTTTCTACGAGGACACCGGGGGTGTACTTTACCCCACCATCTCCACCAAGTGGGGTTCCCCGGAGGAAGTCATAGTCCCCGGGAATGTCATGGAGCAGGGCCGCCTGCCCATTGTGTCCCAGGCTATGACGCTGCTACAGCAGGGCCTAGGGCCGGATTATGCCATCGGCACCTGGCTGCTGGGGCCTTACACTCTGGCAGGGCAGGTGGTGGAGCTGGATGTGCTGCTGAAGCTGACCATGAAAGACCGCGCCCGGGTGGAAGGGCTACTGGACCGGCTCACGGAGATGATTATCAACATCGGCCGTGCCTACCAGCAGCAGGGGATAGACTACATAAGCCTGCGGGAGATGGGCGCCGGTTCTGACATCATCAGTCCCAGAGTGTTTCGGGACATGGTACAGCCCCGACTGAAGCGCATCCTGGACTCCTGGCGGCCCCCCCGGGTGCTCCATATCTGTGGGGCCACCGACCCCATAATAGGATACATGAACGAGTGCGGCGCCGAGGCCCTCAGCATGGACCACAAGAATGACTTGGCGGAGTCCCGGCGCAAGGTGGGCGGTAGCACACTCCTCCTCGGTAACCTGGATGCTTACCGCCTGCTAGGCCAGGCCATGCTGGAGGAGGTCCGGAGCAAGGTGCTGGAGAGTTCCCGTGCCGGAGCCGACGCCGTATGGCCGGGGTGCGATATTTGGCCCGAGCTGAAAGAGGAGAACCTGTTCGCCCTAGCGGAGGCAGTGAAAGGCCTTCATGTCTGAACAGAAAGGGGAGCTCGGTGTCTGAGGAGAATAAGCAGGAAGTCTTGGGCCGTCTCAAGGATGGAGTCATCAACTATAACGAGGAGGCCGTAAAGGAGGCCGCCGAGGAGGCCCTGGAAGCGGGTATTGATGCCTACGAGGCCATCATGGACGGCCTTACAGCCGGTATGGTGGTGGTGGGCGACCTCTACGAGAAAAAGGATTACTTCGTGCCGGAGCTTCTCATGTGCGCGGATGCCCTGTATGTTGGGCTGAATGTGCTGAACCCCCATATAAAACAGGAGTCCCGGGGGGAGATTAAGGGGCAGGTTGTAATAGGCACCGTGCAGGGCGATGTGCACGATGTGGGCAAAAATCTCATCAAGATAATGTTTGAGGTGGCCGGGTTTACCGTCCACGACCTGGGGCGTGATGTACCCCTGGAGAAATTCGTGGAAGAGCAGATGAAGACGGACGCCGATATTGTGGCTATCTCGGCCATGATGACCACCACCATGTTGGGCATGCAGAAGGCGGTGGAGATGATAAGGGAGCGTAACCCCAATGTGGCTATCATGTTAGGCGGGGCACCACTTACCCAGGAGGTAGCCTCCCTGTTCGGGGCCGACGGCTATGCCGAATCCGCGGGCAATGCAGTACAGGAGGCACTGAAGATGCTTAAAAACCTCCGGGAGATGAGGAAGAAATAGCCTGAGCATGGCCGGAGAGGACTCCCGTTGGCAGATTGTGTTCCAGCCCTCCGGGCGGCGGGGGCAGGTGAAAGCGGGCACAACTGTCCTGGAGGCATCCCGGGAGCTAGGGGCCGAGATTGAGACCATCTGTGGCGAGAAGCGGGTTTGTGGCAAGTGCAAGGTAAGGGTGGAGTCCGGCTTCTTTGAGAGGTACGGTATTGAGTCCAACCCTTCACACACCTCCCCCTTTACCCAAGAAGAGACAAAGCATATCTCCACCTGGGAGAAGGCACGGGGGTATCGCCTGGGCTGCGTGGCCCGCATTCAGGGGCACTTGGTGGTCTTCGTCCCGGAGGAAAGCCGCACCGGAAAGCAGGTAGTACGCAAGGCCGCCACCCAGAGGGCTATAGACCTCCACCCCTCGATTCGCTTGTTCTACCTGGAATTGGAAGAGCCGACCCTAAGCGACCCCCTTGGAGACCTGGACCGGGTGCGCCGCAGGCTCTTGCCGGACCACGGCACCGGTCCCCTTGCCATAGACTATCACACCCTCTTGGAACTGCCCGGCGCTCTGCGCCAGGGTAGCTGGAAGGTGACCCTGGCCCTGTGGCAGGACAGGGAGATTGTAGCGGTGTGGCCTGGCAGGGTGGATAGCTGCTTCGGGCTGGCCGTGGACATAGGCACCACCACCGTGGCCGCCTATCTGTGCCGCCTGGATGGCGGCGAGGTGGTGGCCGCGGACTCCATGATGAACCCCCAGGTGGCCATGGGCGAGGATGTAATGTCTCGCATCACCTATGCCATGTCCCATCCGGAAGTCGGGTTGGAGCGGATGCGGGGGGCGCTGGTGGAGGGGCTGAATAAGCTGGTGCGTAGCATCACCAGTGGCGTAAAGCTGACCCCCCGGGACATCCTAGAGGTGGCCCTGGTGGGCAACACGGCAATGCATCACATCATCCTGGGAATTGACCCGCAGCACTTGGGGGTATCCCCCTTCATCCCAGCGGTCCATGGACCCCTGAATATCAAGGCGCGGGACCTGGACTTGCAAGTGCACCCCGCTGCCAATGCCCACGTTCTTCCCATAGAAGCAGGTTTTGTAGGGGCCGATAATGTGGGGGTGCTCATCGCCGAGGAGCCACAAAACCAGGATGATATTGTCCTGATAGTGGACATAGGCACCAACGGGGAGTTGGTGCTGGGGAACCGGCACCGCCTCCTGGCCACATCCTGTGCCACGGGCCCTGCCCTGGAGGGCGCCCACATCAAGTCTGGCATGAGGGCCGCCCCCGGCGCAATAGAGCGGGTGCACATAGCACCCCAAACTTTTGAGGTAGACTACCGGGTCATTCCCCGTGAGGGTGGGTCCCAGGGTAGGCGCGCCGTAAAGCCGCGGGGCCTGTGTGGCTCCGGGATAATAGACGGAGTGGCGGAGCTATACAGGGCTGGGATCATTGAGCGTAGCGGCCGGTTCCGCAAGGGCCTGGCCTGCCCCCGGCTGGTGACCGTGGAGGGCCAACCGGAGTTCGTGATTGCCCGGGCGGATGAGTCCGCCATTGGCAAGGACATCACCATCTCTCAGGGGGATGTGAGGAATGTGCAACTGGCCAAGGCCGCCCTGTATGCCGGCGCCCGGATGCTGTTGGACAAGCTGGGCGTTGATAAGGTGGACCGGGTGGTGCTGGCCGGGGCCTTTGGCAGCTACATAGAACCCCAGAAGGCCTTGGTGCTGGGGCTGTTCCCCGATTGCCCGCTTGACCGCATCCGCGCCGTTGGCAACGCCGCCGGCGACGGTGCCCGAATCGCCCTGCTCAACCGTTACAAGAGGCGGGAGGCCGAGGATGTGGCCCGCCGGGTGGAGTATGTGGAACTTACTCTGGAGCCGGACTTCCAGAGGCACTTCGTGGAGGCCATGCACATCCCCCACATGAAGGACAGCTTCCCCAGCCTCAAGGGTATTCTCAACGAATAAGGGGACGCCTCTAGGCGTGAGGCGATGATTGGATTAGGCCCTGAGAGCAGCCGGACGGCCTACAGCCTTGTGTCTCCCGTCAACCCGCAGTGATAGAATGTAACGGCATGGAACCCAATCTAACTGACCGTTTTTAGGGCTGTCTGCTGGAGCTAGCGGTGGGGGATGCCTTGGGTGCTCCCGTAGAGGGGCTAACGCCGTTGGATATAATCGGGCTTCGCGGCAGAATCACCGAGCTATCGGGCGGAGGTCGCTGGGCACCCGGCGAGTACACCGGCGATACCTCCATGATGCTTGCCATCGCCCGCTCCATAGCCGCCTTGGAGTGTTTCAGCCCCAAGGATGTGGCGGACGCTTTCTGGCGTGGTTCGAGGCGGGGGCCAAAGGCGTCGGCCACACCACCTTTGTGGCCCTCTACGAACTGTGTTCCGGGATTCCCTGGCGGCAAGTGGGGCAGAATGCTAACCGACTTCTGCGGGTGAAGTCCGCCGGCAATGGCAGCCTGATGCGCTGCGCCCCAGTGGCCCTGCTCCACTACTGTGACCAAGAGCGGCTGGTCCGGGATACACTGAACAGATCCATCATCACCCACTGGGAGCCCAGGGCCGGGTAGGGGGGGCGGTGGCGCTGAACCTAGCCATCGCCCGGCTGCTAGTAGGGGAGAGTGACGGGCTGATTGATGCGGTGGCCGCGCGGGTGGAGGAGCAGAGGGTTGCGGATGTGGTGCGTGGGGTTGCCGTGATGATGGAGAGAGACATAGCTCTCTCCGCCTTCGTGCTGAATACCCTCCGTTGCGCCCTGTGGTACTTCCTGAACACGGACTCCATAGAGGGTGCCGTGGTGCGGGCGGTGAACTTTGGTGGACCGATACGAACGGCGCCGTTACCGGCGCCCTGGCTGGTGACTGGTACGGGGCTGGAGCCATACCCGCCCAGTGGCGGGAGGGCCTCATGGGCGCTGCGGAGATAGCTGAGCTAGCCACCCGGATTCATAGTATAGCGGGGAGCCACCGCCATTTGCCCCAACAAAATGGCTACGGGTAGGCCGTCAGATTATCCCTGATTCCAGTGCCTCCTGAAGTGGGAGGTCACGCTCTACATCTCATTGCGAGGTTAAGTCGGGGCGGGTTAGCGCAGCACCCCTTCGCCCATAAGCGAGGCGAACTCCTCGTCCGATAGTCCCAGCACCTTTTGGCACACCCATTCCGTGTCCTGACCCAGAGTGGGCCCGGCTTTAAGCCGGTATGGGGTGAGGGGTAGGGTGCCAGGCCAGCCCCAGTGCAGGGCCTTCCCCAATACCGGGTGCTCCAGGTATTGATAGAAACGCCGGTGGTTAAGCTGCGGATCCTCCAGCAGCCCCCGAGCGTCCCACACCACCCCCGCCGGTACACCCGCCTGTTGCAGTGTCTCCATCACCTCCCGGCTGCTCCGCTGCTTCGTCCAAGCACTCACCAACTCGTCCAGTTCCCGGCGGTGCGTCAGTCGGTCATAAAGCGCGGCGAAACGGGCCTCAAAGCACCAGGAAGGCTCGCCCATGGCACGACACAGGGCCTGCCACTGGTCTTCGGTATACACGGCGATGGCGCACCAGGAGTCCTCCCCCTCACACGGGTAGGCCCCGTGGGGTGCAGCCCTAATGGAATCGTTTCCAGAACGGCCCCACACCCGATTGTTGGCGGTGTAGTCCAGCAAGGATGCGGACTGCATGGTGAGGCCAGCCTCATGCTGAGATATTTCCACCCGCTGTCCCTCGCCCGTGCGCCTCCGGTGGTCCAAGGCAGCCATGATGGCGATAACGGTATACCAAGGGGCAACCACATCTGTATAGAAGCCGTGGGGGATAGAAGGCTCCCGGTCTTCCCACCCCGAAAGGTGATAGAAGCCCGCCGGGCCTGAGAGGTGTGGGCCAAAGCCCACGAAGCTGGAACGAGGCCCGGAGTGGCCAAACATGCAAGAGCTGACCATGATGATATCGGGCTTGATGCGTTTCAACTCGTCGTAGCCCAGCCCCATGCGCTCCATGGCGCCCATGCCGAAGTTCTCGGCCACCACATCGGCCCATTTTACCAGCCGCAGGGCCACCTCCCGCCCGCGGGGGTGCTTTAAATCCAGTGCCAGGCTCACCTTGCCGGAGTTGGAGCCGCCGTACAGATAGGCGTTGTTAATGCCAGGGATCCCGTCCTTATATGGAGGGGACATCCTCAGGATATCCAAAGTGGTTTCGCTCTCCACCCGGACGACCAGTGCGCCGAAGTCCGCCAAATAGCCGGTAGCCCACGGGCCGGCCCCTTGCCAGGTGAGGTCCAGCAGCTTCACTCGGTCCAGGGCGCGGCCATCGCCCGGCACGGTATCGGCCACCTCCGCAGGCCCAGAGGTAGGTGGCGGCATTGCCCCAGACATCACCCGTGCGTTGTGCTCGCCCAACAGGGGAGCCCTCCCCCTTACCCGGGCCGGTGTGCGGCTGAACCTGTAAGGAACCCCCGGATAGAGTATATTCCTTCCCACCTCCGGGTGGGATACCTCCTGCCAGAAGCCCCGATGCTTCAGGTGTTCATCCTCTAGGATGTCCCGGGAATCACTCACCGGCAGCAGCATGAAGCGGCGACGTACCGCCTCCGCAACCAGTTCCGCCTTGGTACGAGTGAGGAAAAAGTGGCCGAATGTATTCTGGACCGCTTCAATGTCCGTCATGCTGGGGACATCCAGACCGTCCCAGGTTATCTCCTCCAGCCCGTTGCTCACGCTCTCCTCCCGCATCCACTCCACCAGGGGGAGGATGTTTCGCCCGTAGCGGCCCCCGATAACCCTAAAGGCGATAAAGCCGTCCTTGCAGGGCCATATTTGCTTCAGAGAGGGGCCGCCCCGGTGCACCCAGTTGCCCATCCGCGTGACCAGGTGGTTGTCGTAGAGCCAGTAGAGGGGTTCCAGCATCACAAACCGGGCGATGGCCGCCTGGATGGAAACATCCAGCCACTGCCCTCGCCCGGTGCGCTCCCGGTAGTGGTGGGCGATGAGCGAGCAGGTAGCGGCATGGATTGACCCCTGTAAAAAAGCCTGGGGCGGGCTCAAGCGCACCGGCGGCCTGTCCGGGTCACCGGAGTTATACATCTGCCCCCCCAGAGCCATGGTGACCAAGTCGGTACCCTTAAGGTTACGGTATGGGCCGCTCTGCCCGAAAGGAGTGATGGAGGTGACTATAAGGCGGGGATTGGCATGGCCCAATGTGTGATAGCCCAGGCCCAGGGACTCCAAATAGCCGGGTGAGAAGGACTCCAGCAGGAAATCAGCGCTGCTTGCGAGCTTGAGCAGGGCCTCTTGCCCTTCGCCGGTCTCCAGGTCCAGGACTACAGACTGTTTCCCGGTGTTGAAGGCCCACCACACCAGGCTGCGCTCCCTGTCCACCGCATCCCCATAGAAGGGGGGAATGAGGCGGGAGAGGTCGCCCCCCGGGGGCTCCACCTTGATGACATCGGCACCCAGGTCAGCAAATATCTTTCCGCAAAGGTGCCCCTTCTCATCCGTCAGGTCCAGCACCCGGTACGGAGACAGAGGAGTCTTCTGGTTGCCTCCACCCATGAGAATACCTCCTATCAGCCCTTGGCGAACCGGCTGCCCATTTCACTGTAGGCGTGGATAGCCTCGGTGACCATGTCCTCCACTATCTGCTTCGCCGGTTTGATGGAGTCTATCATGCCCACCCCCTGCCCCATAGTCTCGCCGCTGACCTCAAAGGCCTCGGACTGGGTGATGGAGGTGAAGTAGTCCCAGAAAAGCAGGCCCTGAAGCGGGATGGGGAGAGGTTTCTTGGCCATCTCCTCCCAGGCGTCGTCCCAGGGGGAGCGCAGGTGGCGGTTGGGCTTGCCGCTGATGAACTTGGACTTGACGGTGCTGGTATCCCCGGCCTCTAAAGCAAGTTTCTTCATCCACGGGACGGTGGCGGACTCCTCACTGGTCATGAACCTGGTGCCCACCCATACTCCCGTAGCACCCAGGGCCAGGGAAGCCACCAGACCCCGGCCATCGCTGATACCGCCCCCAGCCAGCACGGGCAAGGGCTTCACCGCATCCACCACCTGGGGCACCAGGGCTATGGAGCCAATATACCCGCTGTGCCCGCCGGCTTCGTAGCCCACCGCCACTATGGCATCCACCCCCTCCGCCTTCAGCCGAACCGCCTGCCGGACATTACCCGCAAGGGCTATAACCGTTGTTCCCACCTGGTGGGCCGCATCAATTGTATCGGCCCCCGGGTCCCCCAAGCTGTACACCAGTACCGGCACCTTCTCCTCCAAAACAATCTCCAGCTTCTTCATGCTGACTTCGCGGGTGAGGTAAAGGTGAGGCGGCTGTGGTTTATTCTCCGCCTCCTTCACCCTCATCTCCTCAAGAATGCCCCGACCGAATTCCTTATATTCGTGGGGGATTTTTGCGGACAGCGCCTCAGGACTGCCTCCTACAATGGCATCGCCACCGGGGAACACCAAGTTAACCCCAAAGGGCTTGTTGGTGAGGGATTTGAGCACCCTTACCAGGTGTGAAAACTCCTCCACGGAAATCGGAGCACCCCCCAGCACCCCCAGCCCCCCGGCCTCGGAGACGGCCGCCGCCAACTCCGGGTTGGCTACCAGCCCCCGGATAGTGTTTCCCCCCATCCCCGCCTGAAGTATAGGGTAGCGGATGCCCAGCATATCGCACAATGGTGTATGCAGTATTTTTTCTCCCATGTTTCTACTCCCCCCATTCTCCCTGCTTTTCCGTGCTGGCCTACGGACAGGTGGGCCGGGCACTGCCGTATGCCTCCGACGGCTCTCGGCACCGATGATACTCCGCACTGTGGCGGGGCGTCAACCTTGGGAGTTCAAACCTCGAGGCGCTGCGCAGGCCTCAATAGAGGCCGTTTATTATCGGAGATTCCAAAGGGACAGAGACCCCTTTGGCGGGGGTGTGGTCCGTGAAGCTTTGCTCATTGGACTCTCCGAGGGAAGCCGAGTCCTTTGTGCGGGGTGGCGACAAATCTGGCCTACTCTGGGAGTTCGGGGGCGAACCCCCCCAAGAGTAATTTTCGAGGGCGGGCTGGTGGGCTATATAGAGTTTGCTAAAGGACCTCCTCAAAATGGATTTGCCAAAACGGATTTAGTGGCAAACACCCAAGGCAATTGCGTGCTATCCTCGTGTGACTGCAACCACCGGCAGGCTACACTGTGCCTACCGGGGAATAATACAGAAGGTTGTCCCACCCAACGGTACCCCTACGAGGAGTATGGTTACTACAGTCCG
>JASLXN010000210.1 GCA_030740315.1 Dehalococcoidia bacterium
AGCTCGTAATGTCAGGCATCTACCGCTAGGTTGCTCTTAACGGCCTGATACCGCAATTTACTGCCCCTTATATTAACCATATTAACCAAGAAAACACAGACCGGATTCCCTCAGCATCTCCCGGCTAACGGTCTTGACCACAAGGTGTGGCAGAAGTACCATGGGTGCCACAACCATGCAGGAGGGCAGTCCCTCCAGCGGGCAAATGGAGACACTTGACCTAAGTTGCTTCTTCTGAGGCAGTTCAAATATAAAGGAGGTTGGCGATGCCCATAACCGGCCCGGATATTCTTTTATATGAAAAGAAGGACAGGATTGTTCAGATTACGCTTAACAGGCCGGAGCGGATGAACGCCCTCAGCGTAGAGCTAATGGAGCGGGTCTACGACAGCTTCCAGCGCTTCCGCGACGACGATGACGCATGGGTGGCCGTGGTGACCGGGGCGGGCGACAAGGCTTTCTGCACCGGGTTTGACCTTGTAGACCAGTCCAAAAGGGACAAAGAAGGGGTTGGGTTCCCCAAGCCGGGGCAGATGCCTCAGATATCGGAGTTAGAAATCTGGAAGCCGATTATCGCCGCTATAAACGGCTACGCCATCGCCGGGGGCTGGATGCTGGCCCAATTCTGCGACATAAGGATTGCCGCCGAAAACGCGGAGATGGGCATAGCGGAGACGAGGTGGAACCTTCCTGCAGCCTGGGCAACCAATCTCGCCAGGCAAATAGGCCTGGGACACGCATTAGAAATAGTCCTCTGGGGCGACCAGCGGATTACCGCTCAGAGGGGCTACGAGATAGGGTGGATTAACCGGGTTGTCCCACAGGAACGGCTGATGTCCGAGGCGATGTCTTGGGCGGAGCGCATGCTCTCCCTAGGGCCGCGGTCGGTGCGGGACCTCAAGGAAATCCTATACCGCGGGTTCAGTTTTGCACCCCGTGAGGGCCTGGCGTTCGCCAGCGCTCTTAGCGCCAACCTGTTAGGCATGGAGGACACCGCCGAAGGGCCGAAGGCGTTCGCCGAAAAGAGAAAACCCGTTTTCAAAAACCGCTGACCGGTTGGAGGGAATCTGGAGCAGGTGGCCTGCTGCCGGGCTACCAGTCAGCCACCGGCCCCATGTAGCCCAGGTTCGTCTTCGGCGGCTTCGGCCTGCGGCGCTTCCGCCATGGACTTCAGCCCTAGGCTCTCCATGAAAGCGTCCAGGGTGTCGTATATCTGGCGCTCGTTAAAGTCCCGGAAGTCCGCCTGGCTGGCCTCGTAGGTCACCGTGCGGAAGCCCGCCTGGTCGAGCGCAATCTTGTTTTCCTCCATCCCCTGTTGTACGGCACGACAGCCCCGGTCCATGTGAATTATCACCCCATCGGCGCCGAAGTGCTTTGCCCGCCAAACATATTCCTGCCGCACAGCGAAAGGCCTGGTATCACACGCATACGGCCGGATTCCAAAGGTAAGACGCATGTCACAGATAAGCTCAAAAGCATCTTCGCGAGTACGTATGCCGGGCCGCCACTCATCCAGGGGAGGCGGCACCTTCCAGCTACCATCATCCTGAAGGTGCCACATCCCGCCGGTATAGAACAAGGCATCGCCACCCACCACCACGGCCCCGTACCTAGTGGGGTAGCGCAGGATATCTATGCGAGGAAACGGGGGCAGACCCTCCATCATAATTCTGGCGGTCTCCACACCCTTTGCCGAGACCTGCCTCTCCACCCTATCTATCACCTCATCCAGGAGATCCTTGTAAAAAGCTACCGTCTCCGCCTTGTGTCTGAGAGTAACGCCGGGCAGCCTCAGTGACCATAGTTGCCTCATATCCAACGGGGCGGGCACGCTTCTCTGCAGCTCCATCACCGCCGCCAGCAGCCTGCCGGTCTCGTATTCGTTCTTTACGCCCTCAATCAGCTTTTCATTGTCGTATTTCCTGCCGGTGATCTGCTCCATCCACTCTATTCCTTCGTAGAGCTGGCCTTTCACATAGGCCCGGGCAGCCTCATCCCTGTCGGTAGAGGGAAAGTCCATTATGAAGTAAGGCGCATCGCCGTGCTGGCTGAAGAGCTGGCCGGTCTTCAGGATAGAGTGGCAACCGGCCATTTGAATAACCATATCGGGGTGCATGGTCTGTCCCTCGGGGCCTTTGAAGCTCATTCCGGTAAAAAGCTGGCCCAGGTGGCATCGCATGGAGGAACATATGTCCCTTGGCAAACCTCTAGCCTCCGCCCCCTCGAAGACTTTGGTGGCAAACTCCGGATTGCGCATCATCACAGTGAAATACGGGCCGTAGGAGGGGTTGGCGAAATCGCCGATTCCGGAGAAATAGCCCAGAAAGAACTCCACTATGCCCTGTATGACGGGCTCCCCGTGGGCGGCGGCGTCCCATGTATGGCGGAAATGCCCCCGCCGGAGCTCCTTCATTCTGCCCCAGCACTTTATCGGCTCGGTCTGGTACTGCTGCTGTGAAAGATTGACGGCCATAATGGCTCCTTCAGCTATTTCGGTTTTAAACTCCGAGGGTCAGGGTTTCCAGCATGGCCTCTATGCGGGTGCGGAACTGCCCGGCCGGGGTTACCACATCCTGCTCCAGGTGCAGCAGCGGCACATCCAACTCCCGGCAAGCGTCACGCAGGTCCGGTAGCTCAAAAGACCACACATCACAGAACTTCTGCTGTATGAATACAACCGCCTGTGCCCGGTACTCCTTAACATGGTCCACTATCAACTG
>JASLXN010000211.1 GCA_030740315.1 Dehalococcoidia bacterium
TCAGCTCCTCCACCAGGGCGCAGATCAGCGGCAGTATTGTTATGTCGTTTATACTGTCACTTGCGTTCCCAGCGAACGCTGCATATAATGCTAGCAAGAGCTGGAGGTCATTATGCAAGATAACTTTTGCGTGGAATGTGACAAAGGGTTTCGTTCCCAATCTGGTTTAAACGGGCATAACCAGTGGAAACATAACAGACTGCCCCTGGGGATGACTCCCAATACAACGACTTCACGAACCGTTGAAATGTTTACACAAGTCCAGCAGCAGCTTGATGTAATTCGGGATGAGCAAGAGAATTTGAAAGATATGGTGCAGAGCCTTAATGCCGTATCGCCAGTGAATGAGTCGATTGGCATAGCTGAGCCTAGTGGTAATAACAATACGGGCAACGATGAGGCTGGATACTGTTGTGGCGGCTGTGAGGGCGATGTGGAAGGAGGTGACGCCCACTGTAGGCATTGTGGGATTAACCTCGATTGGAACGGCATAGGCCCTTCTTAACTTTGAGCTGAGCGGACGGGGGTGATGCCCTAGCCGTGAGCGGGTAAACGGTGGAACCCCAGGCCGGCTAATAAGCCGGCCTGGGGTGGCCCTCCACCGGAACCCCTTAGACAATACATCCGGGGCCCAGGGGCAGAGCCCCGGCAGAGTCTACAAAAGAATAAGGCCCAGCAGTGTGAAGCTACTGGGCCTTGGCGCAAAACTATCCATCCTTCAGACGGGCGGGATTGTTGTCTTGCATTTTCATTATAGCAAAACATTTTCTCCCGGCAAACTAAGTCTTGGTGGCTGTTTGCCTGGGTATGCCCCTGGCGATGTTGTGTTGTGGTTTGTGGGGGCATCGTGCCGGATATAAGTGCATACGTTGCCGCTGGTGCGGCTCCTCCTCCTCCTCCTCCTGTTGTTATGCCCCTTGCTGATATCGTGGCTTCGTCTGCGTATAAGCCTGTTCTAGCGCGGAAGGAATCACGACGGCGGCGGCTTGCTAGGCATGGTCATTGGGTTCGGTTTCGGGGCCGGTATCTAGACATAGGGCAATACTACATTTCTGAGGCTAAACCTTGCGGTCTGGTGTACCTGTTTGAACAGAAAGGGGAACAATACCGTTACAGGGCGATAGGGTGCGGTGACCGTACATGGTGCCCGGTTTGTTGTTGCTATCACCGGGACAAGCTGGCGGCTGATGCGGCGGGGGATATGTTGGCGGCGATTCAAGGCTTGGAGATTGCTGCCAATGTTACTCCCCGGGATTTTGGCACTAAATTTGTTAAGACGGTTCCGAAAGAAACATCGGCTTGGATTGATACCTCGGACGATAGGTGGGGGAAGCTAGTCCTGGTTCGCAAGGCTTCGGTGGCGTTTGATAAGAAAATGTGGCCTGGGATTACCGGGGTGATTGGGTTGGACTTCACTGGGGAGTCTGATCCGGTGGATGCCCACTATCACGTGAACACGTATCTGTTCCCGGCTGTAAAGCTGGACGGTCAGTGGTTCCCGGTGGATACGTTCATTCGGGATCTGCCAGCGGCTCGTAGGTTATGGGCTGAAACCTTGCGGGAATACCTGGGGGCTGATGCGCCGGGGCTTGTGGGTTTGGAGGAGGCTGTTTTTTGGAGTAATCCTCTGAAGTATCCGCAGCAGCTCCGGCATTGGCTTCGGTATCTCTATCGTGGGCCTCTTTATGATTTGTGGAAGGGTTGGGATGAGGTCGATAGCCTTGGTTGTGTGCATTACAAGGTTTGGAAGTTGGGTGGGGAATTGGAACGGGTTTATTCGCAAGATGAAATTCTGGTTGCGCTGGAACGGGTTGCTGATACTCCTCGGAAGTGGAAGCGGGTTGTCTGGTTCGGGGCGTTGTCGGATGGTCAGAAAACCAAGACCATGCTTAGTCTTGGTTTGGAAAGGACCGTCAAGGTTGATGGTGAGGAGGAGGGTTGGCGCCAGGTCGGGGAAGCTCTCCGGTTCAAGCGTTTCCTTCCATGGCGGGATGGCGGCGGGATTGTTTTGCTAGATAAGGCCGGGGCTGACGTTGTGGTTCCGGAAGGGGTAATCAACTATGGCCCTTCCGGTGTAACTCTGGGCCGTCGGATTCGGTATGAGCCACCGGGGGGCCGTTGATGATTAAACGAGGGGTGCTATGAAAGGATTGGGCAAGCGGCAAAAGAAAGATAGGGCCAGGGCCAGAGTTTCTAGGTCCCGGGTTGTAGAGTCTTTTGATATTGATTACGAAATGTTTTTGGTTTGGTTCCCGACAATGGCGGCGGCGATTGCGGGCGTGGCTTTCCATGCTTCTGATGGAGTGCCGTGTGATTGCTGGGGCGAAGATACTCAGTGGGTGGCGTTGCCATTTACCAAGGAACAACTCCTCCACCGGAGTGCAACTCAGCTCTTGCCACCAGTGGGTGATTAGAAGCTATCGCCAAAACCTCCACCATGGGTGGTCTGGGGCTGCGTTTAAGGCGGTTTGCGCCAATAGCCGGTGTAGCTGGTTAATCTCTCCTGCTCGTGTTGTTAGTTGTGCTTCCAAGCTATCTATGCGGGCTTGCATCTGGTCGACCAGGGCGGGCGGTTCTGGTTCTTGTCGTGGGCAGTCTGGTGTTTCTCCGTTTGGCCCTGCTCCGTTTGGACTTGCTCTGTTGATTAACCATTTATTGCCCACTTTAGTACCCATGAGTAACCCGTTTTGTAGGCGGCGG
>JASLXN010000212.1 GCA_030740315.1 Dehalococcoidia bacterium
TGGCAGTTTGCCGGCCATGCTACGATACGCCGCCCTAACATAGCCACCGCTGGAATACCCACATCCACTCCATAATCTGACGCCACGGCGCGGGACATGAAAGTACGCGGGTTCCGCTTTATCAGCACCACAACCTGCTTTGCCTTCATGCAGGCCACAGGAATGGTCAATGACCATAGACCGAGTTGCTTCAAGCAGTGAAGCAGCCTACAACGAGAGCGTAGCTATCCGCCTCCGCTCTCCTGTATCCGAATCCGTTCCAAGGCTAGTCTTTCGGACACTTCCACCGCTTTGGCGCACACCCTTTCATGTATGCCCGATTCCCGTAGCCTCTGGCCGCCCTCCCGTGTGCGCAGATCCAACCCAGTAAGCTCGCGGCAGCTTGCCGCACCCATCTCCGCTACAAAGCCGTCGAAAATGGGCTGGCAGATGCGGTAGGTATTTCTGCGGTCCTGGTCGGAGGAAGTGCGGCCATATTTCAGGCTCACCGCCAGAAATGCCCCCGATAGCGCACCGCAGGTGCCCCCAGCACCACCACCCCCGCCACCGAATCCAGTGGCCGCGACAGGCACAACGCTACCACCGACGCCCGTTACCCCACATACCGAAATGGATACCGCCTCAGCGCAGTTAAAACCGGAGGAGAATAACTCTTTGGCCCTTTTTTTTCCTTCGGGCAACCTGCACTCCTTTCATCATGCTGTTAACACCTATAGTAACTCCCCCTTACTGGAGACACAACTCGGGGATGGCACAAAATAACCCCCCCTTGAATCTTCAATGGGGGCTCTCCTTAATTGTCACCTGGTCGTAAGAGTCAACTCTATCATACCGAGCAACCCGTCCGAACTACAGATTAGTCTAGAGGGTCGCTTTTAGTCTGTTCGCTAAAAGCTTGGTGCCGCTGGGCTAACAGTCATGGCGTTGAACTTCCAACTGCCCCAGCCTAGGCCTCTTTGCCGCCAGGAGGACACCGGCGGCAGCCGAGAAGTCAAGAGTAAGGATCAGAGGCGGTTCTTCAAGTATTCCACCGTGCGGGCCACGCCCTCCTCAAATGTGACAGTGGCCTCCCAACCCAGCCCTTCCCGTGCCCTTGAGGCATCTAACGCCGTGCGATATATTTCTCCGGGGCGGACCTCCTCATACACCGGAGGCTCTTTGAACCCGGCGGCCAGGGCCACTGCATCAAAGACCTCTCGGTCACTGGTCTCCCGGCCAGTACCCAAATTGTAGACTGCCCCGTCGCCTCGCTCCGCCGCGGCCAAGGCGCCCTGCACGATGTCAGATACATAGACATAGTCTCGGGTCTTGGTGCCGTCGCCAAAGATGACGGGTTGTTCTCTCCGCAGCATCTTGTATGCGAATATGGCCACCACACCGGCCTCCCCTGTTGGCTTCTGGCGGGGCCCGTAGACATTGGGAAGCCTCAGCACCGTGTGGCCCAGCTCCCCCTGAGCGCTGAACATGCGAAGGTAGCTCTCCACAGTATACTTAGATATGCCATAGGCGGAGTACGGGTTTATTGAATGCCCTTCGTCCACCGGTATAGAGAGAGACTCACCGTATACAGCCCCTCCGGAAGAGGCATATATTACCTTCCGGGTGCCGCACTCCATGCATCCCTGGATGAGGTTGAGGCCGCCTATAATGTTGGCTTGGGCGTCTGAGACGGGGTTCCGCATCGAGTTGGTCACTGAGGTGTGGGCCGCTAAGTGGAACACTACATCCGATTTCTCGCGCTTCAGCAGAGGAATCAGTTGATTGGTGGTTATGTCGAGTTGGCGGAACTCCGCCCCGGGAGGGATGTTTTCCCGCTCCCCAGATGACAAGTTGTCCACCACCACCACCCGCCAGCCCCGCCCCACCAGCCCCTCCACTATATGGGAGCCTATAAAGCCGGCGCCTCCGGTAACTAGGGCTTTCAACAGTATCCCCTTCCGCAATATTTAAGCCCATAGTAAGCCACCATAACGCCGAGAGCAATAATCTGTGTGCCCACCCACCCACCTGGAGATTTATTGATTGGGAGGATTTCGCCCCCCAAGACCATAATTCCGGGCCTCAGGGCCCGGCCGGCAGCAGCTCTAAAAAGGCCTCTATGCGGGTGCCAAGCTGGCCGGTGGCCGGCACGTTATAGTCGTCCTCCAAGGGCAGCACGGGTACCCCCACATGCTGTTCCAGGTACTCCTGTACATCGGGGACATCCAGCTCATGGGTGTCGCAGTAGCGGATGATATAGAAGATGACACCCTGGACCCCGTAGTCCTTCACGAATTCCTTCAAATAGCCAAAGCGGTCTTCCAGGTCTCTAACATGGCTACTGGTGCGGGGACGGTAGGTGCGGGGGCAGTTGATGCCCTCCAAATACCGCCGGGCAAGGGCCTGAACGGGCGGGGCGGAGTTGCCCACCATCTGCCAGTGCGCCCGGCTTCCTGTGCATATGTCATCCATCACCACATAGGCGCCGGTATCCTCCACCAGCTTGATGAATGGGGTATCGTCCAGCTCGCTGCCGTATATGAGCACTCGGGGGCGAGGTGGCAGCGGCTGACGGGCAGACACATCGGCTATCACCTCCCTCAGTAGTTCATTGGCCTCGTTCACTGGCACGGTAGCATTGCCCATCATAACCTGAAGCACCTCGGCGCCGGTGATGCGCGGTTCTTTGCGTAGCTCGTATAGTTTTC
>JASLXN010000213.1 GCA_030740315.1 Dehalococcoidia bacterium
TGCTCTCCGGACTGGACGCCCACCCGTCCCCCCCCTCTCCTGGCACACGGCTGATGCTGGTAGGCACCGAAAACGACGATGCCGACTTGGTGGCGATGATGGAGTCCAAGGGCGCCCTTGTGGTGGCCGATGACCACTGCTCAGGCAGCCGCTATTTCTGGAACGACGTAGAGACCGATGTCGACCCGCTGGAGGCTATCGCCACCCGTTACATAGAGAGGCCCCGCTGCCCCGCCAAGGACTTCCCGAAGATGGAGCGTCTGGACCATGTGGTGAGTATAGCCCGGGACTACTCCGTTCAGGGGGTAATCATGCTTCAGCAGAAATTCTGCGAGCCTTTTGAGTATGAAATTCCGCCCCTGCAGGCCCGACTGAAGGAAGAAGGCATACCCAGCCTGTCGCTGGAGTACGACTTGGCTATGAATGCGGGGACCATGGGCAGCCGTATTGAGGCTTTTCTGGAGATGATAGAGCTGGAAATATGAGCCGGGAGGTGGAGCCGTGACCGAGCTATATGAGTCCCGGCCGCTGGAGTGCTTCCAGTGGGGGCAAGAGTTGCGACGAGAGCACTGGCGCAATGTGCAAAGCGCCCGGGAGCAGGGCAAGTTAGTGGTAGACGGTTATGTGCTCTTCCCGGTAGCCCTGTGTGCCGGTTTAGGTGAAGTGGTATCCTTCGGCACCGATGTCTATGCCGCCAATGTAGCCAACAACGCGCAGTTCAGCATCAAGGCGCTGGAAACGGTGGAGGCCCGAGGCTATGCTCGGGATACTTGTGGCTACTTCCGGAACGATGTCGGCTCCATGTTTATGGATGAGTATCTCTTCGGCGGCCCATACCCCAAGCCGGACTTTATCTTCACACCGCACGACTGCGAGGCCCGGGGCCGCTGGTACCAGGTGAAAGCCCGGCACTTGGGACTGCCTATGTTTGTGGTGGAGGTGCCCCTGGCCGACCCCGGCACTCGTACCCAGGCCCGGCTGGAGTACCTGGTGGCCCAGTTCCAGGAGGGCATCCGGTGGATGGAGCGGGTCACGGGGAGAGAGTATGATGACGAGAGGCTGATACAGGCCACCAACATCACACTGAAGAGCCAGAAGCTGTGGGGGGAGATATGTCTGCTCAATGGGGCCATCCCCGCTCCCATGAATGTGCGTTCCAAGGCCAGCATTATGGCGGTGCCTTTGATGCGGCGTCACGAGTCGGTGGCCGTGGAGTTCCTCACCGCCTTACGGGACGAGATGAAGTACCGAGTGGAAAACAAAATTGCCGCTGTAGCCAGCGAGCGGGCACGAGTGCTGACAGACCAGATGCCGCCCTGGTATGCCATCAGCGGGGTTAAGTATACGGAGATGTTCTACGGGGCCGTGTGGGTGGGAATGTGGACCTATGCTCGGCTGCTGGGGCTTTTCCGGGTGACTCTCGATGACCGGCTGGAGCCGGGGCTGACCCCCGATGAGAAAGGTCAACCCTTGCGGACGCGGGAGGATGCCTTGAAGGCCCTAGCGGAGGTCGTGTTGGGTTCGCTGGTGGACATGTACAACACACAGGGCAAGATTGATGATCTGCTGAGGTTCGCCAGGGCCTGGCACTGCGACGGGGTTATCCTCCATTTCAACCGGTCCTGCCCCGGAGAGGCGGTGGGGTTGTCTGAGGCCAAGATGGCCCTGAAAGAGGCTGGACTGGCCGTTGGTAGCTACGAGTCTAGCGCCCAAGACCCACGAGAGGGGGGCTTGACCGAGATGGTAGAGTCCTTTGAGCGCATCATGGCCGTGATGGGGCTGGAGAAGCTTTAGCCGGGGGGCCCTTCCTAATATGGCAGGACTGATGGGTGGCATTCCTCCAGTAACAGCTATGCGTCGTAGTACAGGTAGAACTCCCAGGGGTGCGGGCGCAACCGTACCGGATCCATCTCCCGTTGCCGCTTGAAGCTAAGCCATGTCTCAATCAGGTCATCGGTGAACACACCGCCCTGCCTGAGGAAGTCACAGTCAGCCTCCAGGGCGTTAAGGACATCTTCAAGCGATCCCGGGGTGGACTTAATCTTGGACGCCGCCTCCGGCCCTAGCTCATAGATGTCCTCATCAACCGGCTCCCCCGGGTCAAGTTTTCGCTTGATGCCGTCCAGCCCAGCCAGGAGCATTGCGGGAAATGCCAAGTAGGGATTGGCCAAGGGGTCAGGAGGGCGGTACTCAATGCGCCGGGCCTTGGGGTTGGTGGAATACATGGGGATGCGCACACAAGCGCTGCGGTTACGCTTGGAGTAAACCAGGTTGATGGGTGCTTCGTACCCCGGTACTAGTCTGCGGTAAGAGTTGGTGGTGGGGGCGCAGAAGGCGAGCAGAGCTGCGGAGTGTGCCAGTAGCCCGCCGATGTAGTGCTTGGCTGTCTGGCTGATGAGGCCGTAGCCTTTCGCGTCATAGCACAGATTGGTATCTCCCTTCCAGAGGCTCTGGTGGGTATGCATACCGGAGCCGTTGTCCTGGAACAGTGGCTTGGGCATGAAAGTGGCCGTCATTCCGTTCTTGGCGGCCATGTTTTTGACGATGTACTTGTGGAGCATAACCTTATCCGCCATCCGGGTGAGGGTGTCGTATTTCATGTCAAACTCACCCTGTCCGGCGGTGGCTACCTCGTGATGTTGGGCCTCCACATCAATGCCTACCTCTATCATAGTCAGGGCT
>JASLXN010000214.1:0-2338 GCA_030740315.1 Dehalococcoidia bacterium
CGGAGACCGATGCCGTGACCTCCACTATACCCCTTTCGGCATCGGGCACACAATCCATCTCCACCGTGTTTATGAGCAATGGATGGCACAGGGGGATGAGGTACGGGGTCTGCTTGGCGGCCATCACCCCGGCCAGGCGGGCGGCGGTGAGCACATCACCCTTGGCTAACTCACCCTTGATGATGCGTTCTAGGGTGGCTGGTGCCATGGAGACCATCCCACGGGCGGTAGCCTGCCGCATGGTTACTGGCTTGTCGGATACATCTACCATTCTCACCCCGGCGGAAGGGGGGTTTGGCGACGCTTCCGGAGCGGGTCCGGCGGCGGAGGCCATGCCCTCCGCTGCGCGGTGGGCCTCCTCGTTCTCTGGGTGGGAGGTGTGCCCCCGCACCCACTCCCAGGTAACCCGGCGCTGCGCGGCCAGTTCGTCCAATACAGACCACAGGTCATGGTTGGTGTTTCGCTTCCATCTCCGGGACATGGTGCCTATCAGGTACTGGCTATCGCTGCAGACAGAGACCTGTACCCCCTCTGGGGTGTGGGCCAGCCCTTGGATGGCGGCCGTCACCTCCATGCGGTTAGAGGTGGTGTCCCCCTGTCTCCCCCGGAGCAACTCCCGGCGGCCATCGCCGATGATAAGTGCCGCCCAGCCCCCCTTTCTGGTGGGGGTGTGGCACGCCCCGTCAGTATAGATGTTGAACAAATCAGCCCCCTATGTGGGACATGGTGGCGTCCTGGGGCCCGATGCCGTGGGTCAGAAGGTGCCCCGCTGGCTTCAAGGCAGCAGCTTGCAGGATGACCTCTCGCACCTCAAACAGGGGTGCCCCGGAGCGCAGCACCGGGCGCAGGTCTACTATCTCTTCACCCATAAGGCAGGGCCGCAGTTTGCCGTCGGCGGTGAGTCGGAGCCGGTTGCACCCGAAACAGAAGTGCTCACTTACTGCGCCGATGAAACCCACCGTACCCCTGGCGCCCGGAAACCGGAAGTATTTGGCGGGGCCGCCCCCGTCTTTGGCGAAACAGGGCTCCATATCTCCCAGGGCACTCAGTACCCGGGCCACTTGGGATACCGGTATGAACTGCGCCCCATCCGCCCGCCCAAAAGGCATAAGCTCAATGAAGCGCACATTCCAGCCACGGTCTATCGTCAGGCGGCCGAATTCCAAGACTTCATCGTCATTGACACCGCCCATAACCACCATATTTATCTTCACTGGTTGCAGGCCCACCCTCTCCGCCCGCTCCAGGCCCTGCAGCACCTCATTCAAGTCATCCCTGCCGCTAATCTCTGCAAAGCGTCCAGGGCGCAGAGTGTCAAGGCTTACATTCACGCGGTGCAGCCCGGCCTTCTTGAGGCGGAGGGCGAATCTGGAGAGGAGGCGGCCATTGGTGGTAAGCGCTAGATCATCTATGCCCGGTATAGCCGACAGCATGTCCACCAGCCGTCCGAGGCCCCGGCGCACTAGGGGCTCACCTCCGGTGAGCCTCACCTTGTTTACCCCCAACCCGGCCACCGCCTGCACTACGGTAACAATCTCTTCGTAGCTAAGCACCTCTTTACGGGCCAGATAATGTGTATCATCCGGAGGCCGGCAGTAGCGACAGTTGAAGTTGCAGCGGTCTGTAACCGATATCCTCAGGTAATTTATGGGGCGATGAAAGGAATCAGACAGGCCGGTCACGGTGTCCCTACCGGGGGTTTCAGCGTTGTCGGTGCACCGCTATGGTTCATAATATCGCACAGGAAGCAGGCGGCCTCCTTGGCAGCCCCGCCCCGGTGGCTGAGGCGGTTCTTGACCTCAGCCGAGATCTGGGAAAAGGTCTGTCCTATCTCCGGTACCAGGAACACCGGGTCATAGCCGAACCCAGCTTGTCCCCTGAGCTCGGTGGTGATTATCCCGGGACACTGCCCCGTGAAAAGACCTAGGGTGGATCCGCAGGCCACCACCGCCATAACGCAGCGGAAGCGAGCCCGGCGCTTCTCCGGCGGTACCCCCGCCAACCGGTGGAGCAGGAGGCGGATGTTATCCCCGTCTGAGGCCCAGTCCCCTGCAAACCGCGCGGAGCGCACCCCCGGCTCCCCCCCAAGGGCCTCCACCTCAAGGCCCGAGTCTTCGGCAAGTGTGAGCAGGCCGCTGAGCCGGTGGTAGTAGAGGGCCTTGGCGGTGGCGTTCTCCTCCAGTGTCCGCCCCTCCTCCGGAGGGGCGGAGGTGATGCCCAGCTCGGGTGGGGTCACAAGCTCATAGGGCAAGCCCCCAAGGAGCCCGCTGAGCTCCCGAGCTTTGCCGGGGTTGAGGGTGGCAACAAGGAATCTGGACGAAGTCATGCCTTTTCGAAA
>JASLXN010000214.1:2348-2658 GCA_030740315.1 Dehalococcoidia bacterium
TATACTCCATCTCATCCAGCGGCAGGCGGTGGGGCTCGAATGGGCCGTGGCGCCGCAGGTAATAGCCCATCTCATTGGCCTGGCGGCGGGCCTCGTCAAAGCTGGGGTCATCAAACATATCCACAGGGCCTACCAGTTTGCCGTCGGCCAGCTGAAAGCCAAGGCAGGTCACCCTGGGGGGGCCGTCAAAGCGGCTGGGGTTGGCTTCTTTCACTGCCACAGGCATGAGAGGGCCGTGGTGGGAGCCGCGCATCCACCCCTCCACTATATGGGGGCTAGCGAAGGGCTCCAGCACCTCGCCCACGGCAGG
>JASLXN010000215.1 GCA_030740315.1 Dehalococcoidia bacterium
TCTGGTACGGGAGCAGGCGGCCGATATGTTCCTTATCAAGTTGCTAAAGGTTGGGGGATTCCATAAGGCAAAAGAGATATTCTCCATTGCCCGTGCTGCAGGAATCCGATGCTGTGCCGCCAGCATGACCAATCTGGGAATTGGGCATCTGGCTAACCTCCATTTTGCCACCGCATTTCCGCTCTATGAGGGGTTTGGGTTTGGCTTTGAGAACCTGTTTCAGATATTCGGAACGGCGCAGGGAATCCGGGAGAGGGACGTCTGTGTTACACCACCGCTGCAAGGCGGCTATTTCAGGGCGCCTACAGGACCAGGGCTGGGTTGTACCCTGATAGAGAGTCAAATCAACAAATACGCATTGGAAGAGATATTACATGAATAAAGCTCTGATGCTCCGGGCTTTGGAGCAAGGGGGGATACCGGCACCGGGCGCTGGAAAATCGCCCGCGCTGGTACTATTGGTTGGGGTGTGACGATGACAGCCCCTGAGACCAGATGGGGGACGGTACAGCATGAAAGGGGGAAGGTCTAATGTGTGGAATTGCAGGAGTGGTAAGTGCGGATGAGGAGGATGTTGCGCCATCACTACGGCTAATGCTTAATGCTATGAGACACCGCGGTCCCGATGGAGCCGGCTACCTTGTCGGCAACAAAGTCTGCCGGGCGGATAATATAGATGGGCTGGACTGGGAGAACGCGCATGGGCCGATGGCCCTGGGCCATACCCGCTTGGCGGTGGTCGGAGGCGCACATGGCTCCCAGCCGTTTGTATGCAACGGCGGCCCCATAAGCCTGCTCCATAATGGGGAGATTTACAACTATCAGGAGCTAAGACCTGAACTCGAAGGAAAACACAACTTTGCTACCGCTACGGACAGCGAAGTGCTGGCCCATCTCATCGGCGAGATTTACGCCGGCAACCTTACTGCTGCTGTGGAAGCGGCATTGAAGAGATGTGACGGCGTATATGCGATTGCCGTTACAGATGGGAAGCAAGTGGTGATAGGAAGGGACCTGGTAGGGGTGAGACAACTGTATGTGGGCAAGCAAGGCCCGTTATTTGCCTTCGCCTCGGAGAAAAAAGCGTTGTGGGCATTGGGTATCAAAGAAGGAATACGCCGACTCTTACCGGGTCAACTGAGTACCATATCCGCCAATGGTGTGGTCAGCAGTCGGCAGGACCCCAACTCACTGATTCCGGATGATGTCTCGATATCGGACGCCGAGGAGTCAAGAAAGGCCTACCGGCGAACTTTGGAGTCGGCCATTGCCAAACGAATTCAGAACCAGGATCGCGTGGGCATAATATTTTCCGGTGGAATAGATAGCCTGCTAGTGGCCCAGATTTCAAAGCGCCTTGGGGCTAATATAACCTGCTACTCTGCGGGCCACGCCGATTCATCCGACCTCTTCCACGCTGTCAATATGGCTCGCGGACTGAACATGGAGCTGCGTCCGGTTAGCTTGGAAGAAAATGCGGTTATGGGCTTGATACCTGATGTAATCAATGTCATTGAAGATCGAAGCATCGGGCAGGTGGAGGTTGCAATACCAATTTTTGCCGCTGTACGCGCGGCCCAAAAAGAGGGTCAGATTGTTTTGCTGACTGGTCAGGCTGCAGATGAGCTTTTTGGGGGCTACCCCTGGTACCGCCACATTATTGAAGGTGAAGGCTACGACCAGTTCCAGTTCCGGATGCAGGATGACCTGTTGCACCTCTACAAAGAGACGTTGGAACGGGAGGACAAGATTACCATGGCCCACAGCATTGAGCTGAGGGTGCCGTATTTGGACCCGGAGGTAATTCACACCGCTATGAGCATAGCTCCAGAGCTAAAGGTCTTTGGCGGCGATGATGTCTTGGGCAAACATGTGCACCGGGAACTGGCCGTGGAGATGGGTATTCCGTATGATTGGGCCATGAGGCCCAAGGAGGCGGCACAACACGGGGCTGGAGTCCATGACCTTCTTGACGGCTTGGCCCGGAGTAATGGGTTTGGACCCGATGTGGCCGAAAGGGTAGGCTACTCTGCGGAAGATAATACGGGCGAGCAGCTTGGCAGCTCGGCTCGGTATGGGTATCGTTACGGCGACCGCGAGATGTGGGAGCCCCAGGACCATGTACAGCTTTTTCTGGACTGGGTAGCCTATGAGAACGATTTGCTCACTGAGTCGGAGCGGGATCGAGTAGGCGAATTCGTAGAAGAGGCCCTAACCTAACTGGACCGGCCATGCCTCTCCAGATGCAGGCCTTACAGGCCATTTATCGGTCAAGGCCGGTTGCGCCTTCTTTGGGGATGAAGACGGGGAATGACTGATATCCTACCGACCCAGGTGGTCTTTACCGACCTTGACGGCACTCTGTTAGACCTGGAAACCTATTCTTTCACTCCTGCCTTGCCCGCGGTGCAAGCGCTCCTCAAAAGGGGTGTACCCATCGTTTTCTCATCGGCCAAGACCAGGTCAGAGCAGGAGGTCTACCGGCAACAGCTAAAGAACCATGACCCGTTTATAGTGGAGAACGGGGGTTGTATCTTTATTCCGGAGGACTATTTCCCGTTTGAGTACCAGCATGACAGGGTGGTGGACGGCTATATGCTCATAGAGTTGGGCACCCCTTACAAGGAGATAAGAAAGTCCCT
>JASLXN010000216.1 GCA_030740315.1 Dehalococcoidia bacterium
CAGGGCCTTCAGGCGTCTTTCTATCTCCGCCCCGTCCAGGGCCACATCCAGCCTGCGCTGGTTTATATCAATCTCTATTATATCGCCTTCCCTCACGGCGGCAATAGCCCCGCCGGCGGCGGCCTCCGGGGAGATGTGGCCTATGGCCGAGCCGCGTGTGGCCCCGGAGAAGCGTCCGTCCGTAATCAGGGCCACCTTATCGTCCATTCCCATGCCCGAAAGCAGAGATGTCGGGGTGAGCATCTCCCGCATCCCCGGCCCCCCCTGGGGGCCCTCGTAGCGGATGACCACCACCTCTCCCGGCTTTATCTCCTCCCGCATGATGGCCGCAGTGGCCTCCTCCTCCGATTCGAACACCCTGGCGGGGCCTTTGTGGCTGCGCATGGCGGGGTCCACAGCGGCGCTCTTCACCACCGCCCCCTCCGGGGCCAGGTTGCCGAACAGGATACTCAGGCCGCCCGTGTTCGAGTGCGGCTGGGCGGCGGGGCGGATGACCTCCCCGTCCCCGGCCCTAGTCGCCTCCAAGGTGCGGCCCAGAGGCCCGCCGGTTACCGTCATGGCCCCGAGGTGCATATACCCCCCCACGTCTTTCATAACCGCCGGAATGCCACCGGCCCGGTCCAAGTTCTCTATATGGTTAGGGCCTCCCGGACTCATCTTGCACAGGTGCGGCGTGGCGTCACTTATACGGTTGATCTCCTCCAGGGAAAAGGTCACTCCGGCCTCGCTGGCTATGGCGATAAGGTGAAGCACGGAGTTGGTGCTGCCGCCCAGGGCCATGTCCACAGTGAAGGCGTTGCGGATGGCGTTCTCGGTAACGATGTCCCTTGGCAGAAGGCCCTGCTTCACCAGGGCCACCCCCTGCCTCCCCGCTTGGCGGGCAAGCTGGCGGCGGCGGCCATCCGTCGCCGGGATGGTGCCGTTACCCGGCAGGCCCATTCCCAGGGCCTCCGTCAGGCAGTTCATGGTGTTGGCGGTAAACATTCCGGCACAGCTACCGCAGCCGGGGCAGGCCGCCAGCGCTAACTCCTCCAGGTCCTCGGGGGTTATCTCCCCCCGTGCCGCCTGGCCCACTGCTGCAAAAACCGTGCTCAGGTCCACCGCCTCACCCCGCCACTGCCCGGCCAGCATAGGGCCACCGCTCACCATCAAGGTTGGAATATTGAGACGCACGGCCGCCATGAGCATGCCGGGGATAATCTTGTCACAGTTGGTAACGAGCACCAGGCCGTCAAAGGCATGGGCACGGGTTACCACCTCCACCGAATCTGCGATAAGCTCCCGGCTGGCCAGGCTGTACTTCATACCCACATGGTTCATGGCGATGCCGTCGCAAACGCCGATTGTGTTCACCTCGAAAGGCACCCCTCCCGCCTCCCTCACCCCGGCCTTGACCTCGGCCGCGATTTCTCTCAGGTGCACATGGCCCGGGATGACCTCGCTGAAGCTATTGACCACGCCAATGAACGGTTTATCCAGGTCGCCCGGCTCCAACCCTAGGGCATACAGCAGCGAGCGGTGAGGCGCGCGCTCCAGCCCCCGCTTTATCTGGTTGCTCAGCATCCTTCCTCCACGGCCCTGATTTTATCCAGCCTGCTCTGGTGGCGGCCTCCCTCAAATGCGGTAGTCAGGAAGAGGCCCACCAGCTTCAGGGCAGCTGGCCCCGCCAGCATGTCCTGTCCCAGGCATAACACATTACAATCGTTATGCTCCCGGCACCGCTGTGCCGCCAGGGCATCGGCGCACACCGCCGCCCTCACCCCTTTGACCTTGTTGGCGGTGATGCACATGCCGATGCCGGTGCTGCACACCAGTATGCCCCGGTCAAACTGGCCACCGGCCACCCCCCGGGCCACATCAAGCGCAATATCCGGGTAGTCGACGGAGTCCGGGCTATAGCACCCGAAGTCATGGTAGGTATGGCCCATCCGCTCTATCAGTCCAACCGCTGCGGCCTTGAGGTCAAGACCCCGGTGGTCACAGCCTACTGCAAGGCGCATCCCAGCACCCTCTCTATGTCTATTTTCGGAATAGCCCCCTCGCGGAGCAGGCGGGGCACTCCGGTAAGATCTATAACGGTGGACTCCACCCCCAAGGGGGAGGGGCCGCCGTCTATTATGAAGTCCACTCCATCCCTAAGCTGCTCCTGCACCGCAGAAGCGGTAGTGGGGTTGGGCCGGCCCGTGATGTTGGCGCTTGTGCCCACTATGGGCACCCCCATCCCCTCGGCAAGTGACCGGGGTACTGGGTGGTCCGGGACGCGCACCGCCACCCCGGGCCCTCCGCCGGTCACGATAGCCGGTATCCGGCTTGTCCTGCGGAGCACCAGTGTAAGAGCGCCGGGCCAGAACCGGTCCACAAGCCTCCATGTCACAGGCGGGACCTCCGCTGCCACCATATCCAACTGCTCCTTACCGGACAGCAGTAATGGTAGTGGATGTGATAGGGAGCGGCGCTTAAGGCTAAAGACACGCTCCACCGCTTCAACCAGCAACGATGAGCCGCCAAGTCCATAGACGGTGTCGGTGGGAAAAGACCCCACGCCCCCTTCCCGCAGCACCGTCAGTGCCCGGTCAGTCCCGGAGGGAAGCAGGGTA
>JASLXN010000217.1 GCA_030740315.1 Dehalococcoidia bacterium
CTTCCTGGCATACACCGCATAAGCCGCCAGGCGCTGGCGGGGTTGGATCTGAAGGGGGTCACGCGGCTTCTCCTAGGCACCAGGAGCTCTGCCTTGCTCGACCGGAGTCAGGTGGATACGGGCTCAGCCTATATCTCTGACGATGCGGCTGTGTATCTGGTGGAGCTTGGTTTGAAGCTGGTGGGACTGGATTCTCTTTCCGTAGAGGAGATTCATAAAGAGGGCCACCCCGCTCATCACACGCTGCTGGATGCCGGGATGGTTATCATAGAGGGGCTGGACCTGGCCGGAGTGCCAGCGGGGAACTACGAACTGCTGTGTCTTCCGTTAAAGCTCAAAGACGGCGACGGTGCCCCCGCCCGGGTGCTACTGAGGAAAAACAAGTGGCCCGACTAAGCCAAGTTGTCCCCGCCATACTCACAGAGGACCCCAGAGCCCTGGAAGACATGGTACGCCGTGCGGAGACCTTCACCACCTGGGTGCAGATGGATATCATGGACGGCAAGTTCGTGCCCTCCCGTAGCATAACCCATGAACACCTGGCCGCCCTACCCATGAAGCTAATCTGGGAGGCCCACCTGATGGTGCAGAGCCCTGAACGCTATCTAAAGGGGTTCCAGCGCGCCGGTGCCCAGAAAGTGGTGTTCCACTACGAGGCCACCTCATCCCACAATGAAGTCGTTGCGCTGGCCCGGGACCTGGGCCTGGAGGTGGGGATAGCACTTAACCCAAATACGGCAGCCTCCGCGGTCACCCCGCTGCTCCCCGAGTTGGATAGCGTACTCCTGCTCTCGGTCCACCCAGGCTTCTACGGCAGAGAGTTTATACCCGAGGTGCTGGGAAAGGTCGCCGAGCTACGCGCCATCCGCCCCCACATGGAGATAGGGATGGATGGGGGCGTTAAAAATGGCAACATATCCCAAATCGCAGAATCAGGGGTGGATGTCATCTATGTGGGCAGCGCCATATTGGGCCAGCCCCAGCCCGCTGAGGCCTACCACCATCTGCTTTCCCTGGCCCAGGACGGTTCCAAGCGGCGGTAAATATAGGCAACCCTTAACTCCATGCCTTTCTCCTCGCCCACATACCCAGTCAAGGGGTTCAGCAGTCTGGCCCCCGAACTCCTGGGGGACCGGGGAACACCACCACCCAAGGATACCCTCGGGCGAGCGGGAATGAAAATGTGTGTTTTCCGGTGTTAGGGTGGGTTAGCGCAGCCGGTCCTCCACCACACCCCAGTTGATGTTGCCGAAAAAAGCTTGGATGTAATCAGCGCGCTTCAAGCCATAGTCCGTCACGAAGGCGTGCTCAAACACATCCATCACCAGCAGCGGTTGTCCTCCTGCCGGATGGCCGGCGTCATGTTCGTTAATCCACATGTTGATTAACCGCCCCGTGACGGCATCCTGATACAGGACAACCCAACCGATACCGCGCATGGCCCCACAGGCCCGGAAATCGGCCTCCCACCCTTCTGTGCTACCAAAGTCCGCGGCCATACCTTGTGCCAGCTTGCCCGATGGCCCCCCACCCTTGCCACCCAGGTTATCAAAGTAGAACTCATGGAGACGCATGCCGTTGAACTCCCACCCCATACGCCGCTTTAGCTCAGCGTACTCCGTTGCAGCCATCTTCCTGTCCTTGAGTAGTCCTACCAGCGTATCCAGCACTCTATTGATATTAGCGACATACCCCTGGTACAGGGTGAAGTGGTTCTGGAGCGAGGCATCGCTGAAACCTTGCATTCCGACAAGCGAAGAGTAGTCCTTTGCTGCGTAAGCCATACCAACCTCCTGTTCCTTCACGATGTAAGGGGCCTCATCTAATCCCCCTATATAAATACTATACTAGAAACGGCACTGATGAGGCTAATCTCAGTGAATGACAATAATAAATGTATTAGTGGCTACCACAGCAACTTCATTGGTCAACAGCAGTAGGCAAATCGGGCGGGGTATTGTAACCATAGCTACATAGGTGTAGAATCCGTATTCAGTGAGGAGCACCTATATGGTCTCCACGATACGGCAGGAGCGTGAGCCAATCAGTGCAGGCCATCCCACTAAGGAAATGCTACCGGTGAAGTGGTCGTTGCGGTTAGCAGCGATAGCGCTTCTCTTTGCACTTATACCTCAAATCAGCGGCTGCGGAAATGGGGATACGGCTCCAGCACCTTCACCCACACCTGCTCACTAACCCCCTGTTGCCTACACACCTGCGCCTACACCAACGCCGGTACAGACCCCCAAATCTGCATCTGCAGCAACGCCTACTCCTACACCCATTCCAACGCCCGTCCCTACACCGATGCCTGCCGCCACACCAACTCCCACGGCAACACCTACACCCCCACCAGAGGATATATCCCCTCCTGCTGTTAAGTCACGCCATGTTGTTTACTCCATGATACAGGCCCCCGAGGGCGGCTTCATCCTCGCCGGAGAGACAGCTTCATCTAGCACGGGTGGCGCCGATGCCTACCTGCTCAAGACCGATGCAATGGGCAATGGACTCTGGCGCCGCACCTTCGGCGGTTGAATCAACAACATAGCTTTTAGCAAGGGTACACCAAGAAAGGAGCCTGATTTGAGCTACGA
>JASLXN010000218.1 GCA_030740315.1 Dehalococcoidia bacterium
ATGGGTGTTAACCCGGAGCTAAGGCAGCAGCTACGTAGCCTAGGGGCTACCAACTGGCAGGCCACTATCGCCATCATCAAGGAGGCCCGGTTTGGCGTGACGGTAGCGGTGGTTGCTGGCTTCGGCAGCATCGTCTCCGAGGTGGGGGCGGCCATGATGGTTGGGGGGAACATCACCGGGCACACCCGTGTGCTTACCACAGGTATCGTGGAGCTTACCCGCATGGGGCTGTTCGCCGATGCCATGGCCCTGGGGATAGTGCTGCTCAGTATAACCCTGGTTATCAATTTGATGATGCAGCAGCTTCAAGGAAGGGCACTGGACTGATGTCTAACACGGTTTATCTGCTGGAAAATGTGAAGAAGAGCTATGATTCCCGGGTGGTGTGCCACATCAGCCACCTAGAGATATTTAAGGGCGAGATTCTGGGCATCATGGGGCCCAGCGGTGCCGGTAAGAGCACTCTTTTGCGCATGCTCAACTTCCTGGAACCTACCACAAGCGGCGTCATCCGCTTCAACGACCTGTCCGTCAACGGCAACGGCAGTGTGCCGATGGATGTTCGACGCAAGGTGATCACGGTGTTCCAGGAACCCGTGCTCCTCAGCACCAGCGTGAGGAACAATGTGGCATATGGCTTGTGGCTGAGGGGGCAGAAAGGCAGGGGGCGCCTGCTGGAGCAGGCCCTGGAACGGGTGGGTCTGGCCCATCTATCCAGAGCACGGGCGCAGACCCTCTCCGGTGGGGAGAAGCAGCGGGTGGCGCTGGCCCGGGCTATGGCGGTGGCCCCCGAGGTTCTGCTTCTGGATGAGCCTTCCGCCAACCTGGACCCCTACAATGTGTCCCTGATTGAGGATCTGGTTACATCTATCAACCGGGAGCAGGGCACCACCATCATCCTAGTGACACACAATGTGTTCCAAGCACGGCGTCTCAGCCAGAGGGCGATGCTGATGCTGGAGGGGAGGATGGTGGAGGTGGGGGAGACGGAGAGGCTTTTCACCCAGCCCCAGGATCCCCGCACCCTTTCCTTCATCCGAGGTGAAATGGTGTGTTAGTGGGGGTGTGGCGGGTGCCCTTTTCCCCGACCTGCCGACCGGAGGCTATGCCTCCGGAGGACGAAGCCCCTCTGGCTCCTCAGACGGCTTCCGCTCGATGTTACGTCCCCAGAAGATGATGCCCGTTACCAGAAGGGCTAGACTTATAATGGCGGCCACCGGGCTCCAGGACAGCAGTACCAGGCATACCCCGGCACCCAGGGTCAACATCACGGCCCCTTTGTGGAGGTTCTGCCTCAATTTCCAGGAACCGGCTACCGCCGTCCCCGCCCCTGCCACCGCAATAGTGCTCAGCAGCAGAAGCCACAAGCTCGAGTAGCTCCACACCGCCACCATCAGCGCCCACAGCAGCAGGGCCATGGATAGCACACACAGCGAAAACTGAAGCCCGCGGAGCACTAAGCGCTGCCCAGCCCTTTCTTCAGCATGAGGTAGGTTTCCTTCAGGGCCTGGGGCAGCACCTTGGTGGAGCCTATCACCGGCATGAAATTGGTGTCCCCTGTCCAGCGGGGGACAATATGGGTGTGGAGGTGGTTCGGCACCCCTGCTCCACCCACGGCACCCAGGTTGATGCCAACATTTAGCCCCTGTGCCTGGAGCGACTTCTCTATAACCGAGACCATGCGGCGCACCAGCACGAAATGCTCATGTAGCTCGGCGTCATCTAGGCTGGTAAGGTCACCGGTGTGGCGCAAGGGGGCCACCATAAGGTGTCCTGGGTTGTAGGGGAATGAGTTCAACAGGACGAAGTTCCTCTCTGCCTGCAGCAACACCAGGCTGTCACTGCCCGCTTCCTGCTGGGCCGCTTGGCAGAAAAAGCAGTCGGTTGGTCTCTCCATCCTTATATATTTTATGCGCCACGGTGCCCACAGGTGATCCATAGCTCTCCTTATTCAGGATTCAGTGCAATTATGGCCCATCGCAGTCGAGTGTTTCAACAGCAAGGCTTCTGGTGGTTTAACAGACCCGTTTGTTCCGACCCGCTCGGTACATACATTCGGGGGCCACGCCCCTGAACTCCCAGAGAGCCTGGGTGTTGAAGTCCACTGGAGCAGTACTGGGAGGGTGGGTGGGAAGGGAAATCGTTGCTGCATACCGACCGAGCATCGGTTTGCGTTTCTACTTACGATTACTTACAATGGATTGAACATTTTCGGGAGGGGCGGAGTGCAACCTTTAAGCGGTATCCGCGTGCTCGACTGGACTATTTGGCAATTTGGCCCCATGTAAACAGTCATGCTCGCTGACCTAGGCGCAGAGGTCATAAAGATTGAACAGAAGGGGGTTGGGGACCGGGGGCGGGGGATGCTGCGGATAAGGGGCATCCCCACAGGCCTGCCTGGCGGACGCAACTACTATTTCGAAAGCTGTAACCGCCACAAGAAAGGCATAGCCCTGGATCTCAAGGCCCCCGGGGGTGTTGAGGTGGTCCGCCGCCTGGCGGCCAACAGCGATGTCATAGTCCAGAACTTCCGTACTGGTGTGGCGGAGCGGCTGGGGCTGGATTACGCTGCCCT
>JASLXN010000219.1 GCA_030740315.1 Dehalococcoidia bacterium
GGAGGCACAGCGGGCACAGGAGGCGGTACGCCTGCTCTTCCACTTCCTTCTGCACCACCCCGAACGGCTACCGCAGGAATACCACCTGTTGGAGGGGCCTCAGGAGAGAAAGGTGGCCGATTTCATAGCCGGCATGACTGACCACTACGCTCTGCGCCTGGCGCAGGAGATTGAATCCTCACGCACATAACCGCTGCCTGCGTTATAATAAGAATATGGGGCATCCGATACATGCAAAGCGCTATGATGCGCCGTATACCCGGGTGATTGCTTCGATATCCTCTGTTCAGAACGTGGAGGGGTTGCCACTAAGTTTATGAGCACCGCAGCAGAAATAAAGCAGAAGATAGACATTGTAGAAGTGGTGTCTGAACACACCAAGCTACACAAGTCCGGCAAGAACTTCCGTGGGCTTTGCCCGTTCCACGCCGAAAAGGAGCCTTCCTTCTATGTTTTCCCTGACAACGGCGGCTGGCGTTGCTTTGGCCGATGCAGCACTGGGGGGGACATCTTCGCCTTCGTCATGAAACGGGAAAACATAGAGTTCGTGGAGGCCCTGCATGCCATGGCAGAGCGGGCTGGGGTAGACCTGAAGCCCCATCCCCAAGCGGAAGCACATGCCAGGGAAAGGGAGGGCCTGCATCGGCTCAACGAGGCCGCCGCGGAATACTACCACAACCTCTTGGTTCACGCCAGCGCCGGTAAGGCGGCCCTGGAATATCTGAAGAAGCGGGGAGTCGCCATAGAGACGGTAATGGACTTCAAGCTGGGGTACGCCCCCACCTCCCATCACAACCTCCATCCCCACCTGGAGGGCTTGGGGTTCCCCCGGCAAGAGATTGTCACGGCGGGACTGGCCCGCCAGAACAATGATGGCACAGTGCATGACCTGTTCCGCAATCGGCTCTTGTTCCCCATACGGGACGCATCCGGCAGACCTGCCGGTTTCGGGGGCCGCGCGCTGGATGATTCCACCCCCAAATACCTCAACACCCCGGCCACACCAGTCTTTGATAAACGCTCTCTGCTCTACGGCCTGGACCGGGCGCGGGAGGCTATCCGTAAACAGGACCGGGCCGTTATAGTAGAGGGGTATATGGATGTTATCGCCGTCCACCAGGCTGGTTACCACGATACCGTAGCAACCATGGGTGTAGCGTTAACCCAGAACCAACTATTAACCCTCAAGCGGCTCACCCGCAACCTGGTACTGGCGCTGGATGCGGATGAAGCCGGGGTTGAGGCCACACTCAAGGGAGTTGAGGTGGCAGTGGCCACTCTGGGCGACAAAGTAACGCCAGTGCCCACCTGGCAGGGTGTGGTCCGCTACGAACGCATACTGGATGCGGAAATTCGGGTGCTGGCCCTACCCCGAGGACTGGATCCCGATGAGGTCATTCTTCGGGACCCTTCCCAGTGGCAGGGACTGCTGGATGCAGCCCCGCCAGTTATGGACTTTCTTCTGGATGCCCTAGCCACCCAGGTAAAAGTGGATGCAAGGTGGCAGGACAAGTTAGCACTGGTGAGACAGCTCCGGCCCCTGTTTACCGAAATAAAAGACCCCATTCGGTGGTCATACTACACACAGAGGCTCTCCAGGCGGCTGGGGGTGGAGGAGCGCCTGCTCTCCGAGGCCCTGTCTCCCCGCGCAGGAGAGGACACCCGGCGCCCGCGAGGGGCTGCGCCGGACCGGATGTTCGCCACCGACTCTCCCTCCCGCAGGGCGGCTACCCCGCCCCAGGGGTTGGAGGAGCACTCCATAGCCCTTTGCCTCACATCCCCGGAGTTGAAAAGAGAGGCGGAGACGCTACCCGCCGATCTGTTTGAGGACTCGCTGAACCGTGAGCTGTTCCGCCGCTGGCAGGATAGCCCCGATGTGGACAGCCTACGTGCGGAGGCTGAGGAACCCCTGCGGGAGCACCTAGAGTCCGTGCTAGCACACCCCCTCCCTCCACTCTCTCAGGATTCACGCCTCGCCGCATTTCAGCAGGCCAGGCTCCGGTTACAGGAACGCAGTCTCCGCCAGGCGCTTGTCGCCCGCCGTGACTCATTGTCCCCGACCCCCGGGGACACTCGGAGAAATCTGCCCGTTGCAGAGGAAACGAGTGAAGACAGTAACCCCCTGGAGGAGATGGGGACCAGTATCCAGCTCAGGCAGGTGATCCAGGCAAAGCGCTCCCTGAGCAGAAAAACCATTCCCTGAAACCGGGAAAGAGGTAAACATGGACCCATATACATTCCCCCGGGACTATAACCTGTCCTCACATGAGGGCGGGCGAGGTGACCTTTTGGCCAAAGACTCTCTACCTGGAGAACGGAGAGACGAAGTCGCGGATGAGTCCCGCCCACAAATGGAAGAGGAGTGGGGAATCGAGCAGCCGCCTGATGCCGAACTGGAGGAGTTAGAGGAAGAAGAAGTAAACCTTGAGGATATAGAGGAGACCCTGGATGACCCCGTCCGTCTATACCTCAGGGAGATAGGGCGAGTGCCCCTGCTCTCCGCCGCCGACGAGAGGGTCCTGGCCCGTCGCGTGGAGAAGGG
>JASLXN010000021.1 GCA_030740315.1 Dehalococcoidia bacterium
CCCGCCCCGATAAGGTATACTTTACCCGGATTCATGCCGCTGCTAAACCTCTAGGAATTCGGCGGCCCCCTGCTCCGAGAGCCTCTCCGCCAGATGCCGGCCCACCTGCTCCGGGGAATCAGCGTCACCCTCAACAGTGTCTTTTAGCAACCGGTCGCCCTCCGATGCGGCGACCATACCCCGCAGCGTCAGGCGGCCACCCTGCACTTCGCCCAGGGCGGCGATGGGGCTGTGACACCCACCTCCCAACCACTCCAGAAAGGCCCTCTCCGCAGTTACGGCGTTGCGTGAAGGGGGGTGGTCCAGCGGGGCCAGCAGCCTCCTAGCCTCATCATTATCCGCCCTTATTTCCACGGCCAAGGCGCCCTGGCCCACGGCAGGTATACATGCCTCACAAGGCAGCAACTGGGTTATGCGGCCCTGGTATCCCATGCGGTCCAGCCCCGCGGCGGCCACCACCACCGCCTCCACGGCCCCGAAGTGCACCTTGCGTAGCCGGGTATCCAGATTGCCACGCAACTCTCCTATTTGCAGGTCCGGCCTCAAGGCCCTTATCTGGGCGGCGCGCCGGGGGCTGCCGGTGCCCAATAAGGCGCCCTGCGGCAAGGATTTCAGGTCCAGGCCGCTCCTGGATACCAAGGCATCCCGAGGGTCATCTCGGCGCAGAATGGCCACTATCTCCAGGCCTGGGGGGCACTCCACTGGTAGGTCTTTGCAGCTATGCACAGCAGCCTGTACCTCCCCGGCCAGGAGCGCCTGCTGTATTTCCTTAACAAATACACCTTTACCCCCCATTCTGGAGAGGGTCCGGTGGCGCTGCACATCCCCCTGGGTCTTTATCTTTCTCACCTCAAAGCTAACCCCCGGGTTGTTCTGAGAGATTTGCTGGATAACAAAGTGTGTTTGAATTAGGGCCAGGACACTGCCCCTGCTGCCCAGGATAAAAGTGGTCACAGCCTCAGCCCTCTTCCTTCAGCTTGAATAGCTCCTCTACTGCGGAAATGTACTCCCCGTCATTCGCTTTGAGGCGCACTGTAGGGAAATGGAGGAGCTTGTTTACGATGGCCCGGCTGAGGGCCTCCACCCCTTCCCGCTGCTGTTGGGTAAGAGAGGGCAACTTACGCAAGGCCTCTTCTATTTCCTGGCGGCGCACCTGCTCCGCTCGCCTGCGCAATGAAGTAATGGTCATAACGCCCCGCTGACCGTGCCACCAGTCCTCGGCCCGGCGCACCTCGTCCTCCAGTATGGCCTCGGCCAGAGCGACCTCTTTGCGACGGGCCTCCAGCCCTTTTTGGGAGACGGCCTGAAGATCATCTATGTTGTATAGGTGAACGCCCGGCATTTCGCCCACACCCAGGTCAATATCCCGGGGCACGGCCAGGTCTATGAGGAGGAGGGGACGCCCACGCCTTGCGGCCACGGCCTCGGCCACCGTATGGGACTCCAGCACTAAGCTGGGAGCGCCGGTGGCGCTTATGACAACATCGGTATCGGCCAAGGCCTGGGGTAGGCGCCCAAAGGGCAAGGCCCGGCCCCCAATCCTGTTCGCCAGGCGCTGGGCACGGCCTCGGGTGCGGTTGACCACCACAATGTCCCCTGCTCCGCTTTCCCGTACTATCTTACCGGTCAGCTTGCCTGTCTCCCCGGCGCTGATGATGAGAAAGCCCTTCCTGTCCAGGTCTCCCAGGAGCTTCCGTGCCAGCAGCACGGCCACATGGCTCACAGACACGGAGTGGCGGCTGAGAAGGGTCTCCCTCTTTACACGCCTCCCCACCTCCAGTGCTTGCCGGAAAAGGACGGATAGCGGGCGGCGGGCGGCACCTGCGGCCAAGGACTGTGCCAGCGCCCGCCTCACCTGGCTCTTTATCTGATCCTCCCCCAGAACCATGGAGTCTATGCCACACACCACGCGGAACAAGTGGTGCATGGCATCAGCCTGATGCTTGCAGTAGCAGTAAGGAGCGAAGTGTTCCGGTGCCAGGCCGTTCTGGAAGCAGAGGAAGTCCTCAAGGGACTTCTCAGCCGCGGCGGCATCAGCGGTAGCAGCATATATTTCAGTACGGTTGCAGGTAGATACGATGACGGCCTGTTCTATTCCGTGGGGCAAGGAGCGCAGGGCCGAGCGGATTTTGTCCGAAGAGAAGACAAGTCGCTCCCGCACCGCCAGCGGTGCCGTGGTGTGGCTCAGCCCCAGGGCGATAAAATTCACGAGTCCGCCTTCACAGTGAGGGACTCCTCCAGCCTGCGTTCCGCCTTTTCTATCTCACCACGGCGCAGTAGCTCCAGCAACTCCCCATCCAGCGCCCGGTTCCAGGCGGCGGAGGAAACCACACCGCGACGCCACAAACGACGGCGTACCCGTCCCGCAATCTCCGCCAGTAGGGCATATTCCGGCCCCAGATAGTCCTCCATCTCCTCTCGCACCCGGCGTGACAGGGCCGGGCTAGCCCCGCCGGTGGAGACCGCCAGGGTCAGGTTGCCCCGGCGCACCACAGAGGGCACGATAAAACTACCGGCCTGGGGCTGGTCCACAACATTCAATAGCACCCTGCGGCGGCGGGCCTCTGCGGTCACCATTTTGTTGGTATTAGGGTCGTCGGTGGCGGCTATGGCCAAGAATGACCCCCTGAGGTCGCCGGCGGCAAAGGGACGGAGTATAGCTTCAATCGTGCCCGTGCGCGCCATCTCGGAGAGTTGCGGCGTAAGTGAGGGCGCAATAATCTTCACCCGGCCCCCGGCCTCGGACAGGGCCTCCACTTTGCGCTGGGCCACCTCCCCACCACCCACCACCACGCAGCGCCGTCCCTTTACCCGCAGAAAAACAGGATAGTATCCAAGCATGGCCCTACTCAAAATACTTCACACGGGTCTTCTTCAGCTCCCGGGTGCTGAACAGCATTGTATATTCATTCACTCCCACCCGGTCTGAAAGCTCGGTTATTATCTCGGCGCATTCCTCGCGGCTGGGAGCATGGAGCATGGTGAACAGGTTATAAGGCCAGTCCGGGTAGGTGGGACGCTGGTAGCAGTGAGTCACCCGGGGGGATTTCGCCAACTCCCGACCCACCCCCTCCACCCGTTTAGCGGGCACCACCCAGCATCCCATGCCGTTGGCGGTCAGGCCTGCCTTGATATGATGTATCTGGGCGGAGTATCGCCTCATGATACCCCGATCCAGAAATCCCCGCCCAATGTCAATAAGCTCGGTCTCCTCAAGCCCCATTTCCTCGGCCTGAGACGGGAAGGGGCGAGCTACAAAAGACAGATCCCTCTGCAAGGCCCGTACTGCCAACCGCTCGCGAGGGGTAAGCTCAATTGAAGCAGCAGAAGGCCGTTGACGCTCTGGGGGGGCAGGAGACCCATCATCCACCAGCCAGTGCATGGCCTGGAGTTTGAACATACGCACGGTGGGCAGGAAGAGCACCGCCTGTGCCCTCGCGCGTTGCCCCAACTCCTCTATCACCGCCCGCATGTCCTGTGAGGTGGGCAGGGCGATGGTGAACCACATATTGTATTTGTGCTCGCGGATATAGTTATGGCTGACCCCCTGGTGGGCGTTGATGAGTGCAGCAGCGCTGTCCAGCCAGGAATCGGACACCCGCAGCGCTACCAAGGAGCCGCTGTAGCCCAGCGCTCGGCCCTCAAAAAGGGCATTGATGTGACGGATGAGGCCCTCTGCATGGAGCCGCTTTACCCGCTCCAGGCACTCCGCCTCGGTCAGTCCAAACCCTTCCCCCAGCCCTTGGAATGGCCTGGTGGACAAGGGAAAGGCCTCCTGCAATCCGTTTAAGAGCCGTCTATCAAGGGCGTCCACCCTCGGCCTCCGGTTGGTAGATGCAGCAAGGCTCCGCCTGTAGATAGTCTCCAGTGACTGCGTAGGCACGGGAACGGGAACCGCCGCATACCATTTTATACTCACACCGGCCGCACTTGCCCTTGAGCCTGGCGGTGTCACGAAGCTCCTGAAAGATGGGGGTATCCCGGTAGATTCGGGACAGAGGGTTCTGGCGCACATTGCCCGCCACCAGGGGCAGGAAGCCGCTGGGATAGACCTCTCCGGTGTGGGAGACGAAGCAGCAGCCACTACCATCGTTGACACCCCTGGCCCGGCCTATGCCGTCCCCCGAGGTGAAACCGGGTGCGGCGGCCCCCGCTCCACCACTCTCCTGTATGGCGACCCTCCGGTAGTGCTGGCCTGCGGTGGTCTTGATATCAAAGGGGGCGGTGTAGGAGTAATGGTAGAGCCAGCGGAAGACCTCCTCGTGCTGCCGGGGGGTAATCATGTCGTCCCTAGTGCCCCGCCCGGTGGGCACCATAAAAAAGATGTCCCACATAGCGGGGCGCAATCCTTCCACCACAGACGCCATCTCCTCCATCATTTCAACATTATAGCGGCTGACGGTGGTGTTGACCTGGACGGAGTAGCCCCGCCCGGTGATGACCTCCAGGATTTCCATGGTGCGCTTGAACGAGCCGGGCATACCCCGAAAGCTGTCCTGCACCCCAGCGGTGGCCCCATCCAGGCTTACCGAAAAGCGGGAGACTCCGGCCTGCCATGTGTCCTCTACGGCTTCGGGCGTAACCAGGTGGGTGGCGCTGGGGGCCAGCGACACCCGGCGCACCCGACCCGCAGCATAGCTGATGAGCTTTAAGATGTCCGGTCGCATCATGGGGTCCCCCCCGGTGAACACCAGCAGGGGAGCCTTGGTATCCGCCACTTGGTCGATTAGATGGAGGCCTTCCTCCGTGCTCAACTCTTGGGGGTGGCGCCAAGGCTGTGCCTTCGCCCGGCAATGGCGACAAGCAAACGCGCACGCCCGTGTGACCTCCCAGAACACAATAAACGGGGTGAAATTGAAGTCCAGGGAGGTAAGCGGTAAAGCTACCCCTTTCGTCTCAGGCGATGCCGATTTCCTCATCAGTCAAATAGCAGGCGGGGTCGGCGGCCCACACGTCGCCGTGCACGGCCTCGGCCCGCACCCGGAAGTTGCCGCCACAAACGGCAAAGTGGCGACATCCGGCGCAGCGCCCTCCTATCCTCCCCCTCCGGTCTCTCAGTCCGGCCAACAGGGGGTCTGAGGTATCCTCCCATATTTGTGAAAAAGGCCGCTCCCGTATGTTGCCCAATTCGTAGTGGCCCCAGAATTGGTCCGGGTGGACTTTGCCCAGAGCATCTATGGCTGAGATGCCCAGTCCCGAGCTGTTGCCGCCATTACGCTCCAGGAGGCTGTATACCTCCCGGGCGCGCTCGGGATCCTGGCGTCCCATCTTCAAGTAGAGATACACGCCGTCCGCATGGTTGTCCACCGTGAGAATGTCCTTATCTGAACCCCGGCAGTGTATGTCCGCCGTCCGGTCAAGGATAAGGTCCATGATAGTCCGGCGCTCCTCGTGGGTCAGATCACACGACACCAGGTGGCTGCCCCGGCCGGCATATACCAAGTGGTAGAAGCACAGCCGGTCGACTGCTTCCTCCTCAAGGAGGCGAAAGATGTCAGCCACATATGAGTTATTAAAGCGGGTGATGGTGAACCGTATGCCGGTGCGTAGACCCGCCCTGCGCGCATTGGCCAGCCCGGTTAGGGCCTCCTGAAAAGCGCCTCTCCTCCCCCGGAAGTGGTCATGGGTCTCTCCCACACCGTCGAGGCTAACGCCTACGTACGCCACCCCGGCCCGCTTCATGTCCCGCGCCATTTCCGGAGTGATGAGTGTGCCGTTGGTGGAGATGACGGCTCGCAGACCCCTTGCAGTAGCCAGGGTGAGAAGCTCAACCAGGTCCTCCCTCATTGTTGGCTCTCCCCCTGAGAAAAGGAGCACGGGAGCGCCATACCGGGCCAAGTCCTCAATCAAGGCCCGGCCCTCGGCGGTGGTCAACTCCCCCGGGTAGTGGCCGTCCCCTGCACTGGCATAGCAATGTATGCAACGCAGGTTGCAACGCTGGGTGGTGTTCCACACCACTACCGGACGGCGGTGGCTCGACTCAGAGTAGCGCAACCGGTCACCGGAGGCGTTTTTGCCGCAGAGAAGCTTGCTTATGTCAAGCATCACGGACTGGTCCCCTTAATACCACGGCCTCTTGGCCGGCCAGTGGGTGTTTGTTACCATTATACAACTATACAACAATAGGGCCTAAGCCGAAACCACCTACGCCAGCTATCCGCCGCTCAGGTAGAGCCACTGCGGATGGTGAGACGGTAGGCCCCGTCCTTCTGCTCCTGCACTTGGAGTATGCGGTGTCCCTCCCCTTTGGCGCTGCGCGGCACATTCCGCATCGGCTCCCCGTCATCCAGGATGACATCCAGGGTATCGCCCTCCGGCAGCTCCTCCAAGGCTAGTTTGGTCCGCACCCAGTTCATGGGGCACAGCACTCCCCTGAGGTCCAACAAGTTTGTTTCAGATATTTCGCTACTCATAGAAGTTACCCCCGCTCCAGTAGCGGCGCCGTGCCGCAGATGTCTCTACCGCCTCCATACCCAGCGGTCTGACAACCGCCTCCATGTATTTGCCAAGCCCATGGCGTACGATGGAGGCCCCAATACGCTCCCGGCCCTCGCCGTTTTCCCGGTACCAGTCCACGGTCTTCTCCACCAGGGAGCAGACCTGCTCTTCGGAGAGGAACTGGGCCACCTCGTAGGCAAACAGGGGGTGTTTGCCGTGCTTACCCCCCACCCGGGCCAGCCAACCGCTCCGCTTGGCCAGCATGGCATCCACGGGACACACCTTGACGCAGTCGCCGCAGAAATTGCACCGGACAAGGTCACGGCGGGGCAGCTCCCCCTCCATGACCAAGGCGTTTTCTTCACACCCTTTGACGCACAGTCCGCAGCCGTTACACAGAGCCTCATCCAGCTCCGGCTCCAACATGCCCTGAAAGCCCAGGTCCATCTCCCGGGTGCGGAAGCAGTCTATGGGGCACCCGGAGAAGGAAATCTTGAACTTATGGTGGCCGGTCTCGGTGCCGAAGAAGCGCCGGTCCACCTCGGCACACAGCGCCTGGGTATCTGTGAGGCCGTTGGGATTATAGCTACATCCGGCGCATGCAGTGGGCACCCGAATCCGGGGGCCGCAGGAGGCCACTGACCATTTCACAGCCGCCAGCTCCTTGCCGACATCGTCAAAGTGCTTGTAGTCCACATACGGTATTTCCACCGACTGGCGCACCGAAAGATGTATCTGGCCCTGGCCGTATTTCTCTGCTATGCGGGCCGCCGTTTGCAACTGCTCGGGGCGCAGCATGCCACCGGGGCAGCGCAGCCGTACCGTGAACAGGTCTTTCTGGGTCTGCTTGACAAAGCCGCCGCTTTTGAGCTGGTTAAAGTCCAGCTTCAGCTTGCGGGCCTCATGTTTAAGGTCGGCCTTCAGGGCCTCCATCCTGGGTGCGTCATTCGACATTCCTATCTCCTATCACCAAAGTCTGAGGCTCAATGCTATCAACATCATAGCCAGCCCGGGGCGCAACGCCCGGTCCGGTATCTTCACGTTTAACCTGCTCCCCAGGAGCACCCCGGGAATGGAGCCGACCAGAAGGTTGGCTACCAGCGGAAAGTCCACGTTGCCACTAAGGAAATGGCCCAGGCCGGATACCGCCACTATCATAGCGGCGAAGAAGATGTCCACACCCACCGCCTGGCTGGCCCTGAGGGAGTAGACCAGCAGCAACAGGGGAAGCAGGATGGAGCCGCTACCCACCGATGTAAGGGAGACGGTAAAGCCCACCACTGCCCCCATGATTACGGTGAAGACCCTCATACGCCGGGTGTAGGGGCACAGGGCCTGAACATCCGAGTGCCGCCGGGGTTGGTGAAACAGACGGAAGATGACAATCCCCCCCGCCATCAGCAGCGCCACCGCCACCATGCGTCCCAGCAACTGGTCGGCTCCGGGGCCATCTTGAATGTGGATGAGGCGGGTGAGCGCTATGCCAGCCACCGAGGCCGGCACACCACCTATCGCCAGCCAGCGTACCAGGCAACCGTTGACCGTTCCCTGCCAGCTGTGCTGAAACGCACCGACCCCCTTGGTAACGGCCTGGTACACTAGGTCAGAGCCGACAGCCACAATGGGGCGCACATCAAAGAACAGGATTAGCACCGGGGTGAGCAGGGCGGCACCGCCCATGCCGGTGAGGCCCACCAGGGCACCTACGACAAAACCGAGGACAACTATACCGGGGTCCATATGCTACCGGCCTCCTACACGGGCACAGTCCCGAGGGTCACCGGCCACCTCACGCCGACGGACACCGGGACGGGACACCGTCTCGCGGTTAGGCCCGGCCTCTAGGGCCTCTGTTTTCAGTCCTTCAGTAGCCAAAAACACCTCTATATCAGCGAAATTTTATACCAACTCCGCACTGGTCTTGAGAGGACGGGTATGAATACCGCACTCACCCCCGCATTTGCTGGTCCCCACCCAGCGCCCCTCCCGCTCGTTGAGGCCGCCGGCAATGCGGGTGCAGGGGGCACACCCCAGGGAGCGGTACCCCTGGAGATACAGGGGGTTCACAGGCACCCCGTGGAGGGCCAGGTACTGCCAGACCTCACGCTCGTGCCAGAGCAGGATGGGATTGAGCTTAATCAGCCCCCTGTCCCGCTCCTCGACCTCGCGGAAGTCCGTGCGGGTCCTCCCCTCGGTGCAGCGCAACCCCGTCACCCAGCAGTCCACCTTCATCTCCTCTATGGCCCTTCTGGTCGGCTCCACTTTGAGGATATCGCAGCAGCGGTCGGGGTCGGTCAAATATAGCTCCTCGGGGATGGGTTCATCGTTCCTGAAGACCTTTAGCTCCGGGTAGCGGGTCACCTCTTGGCCCATGAACTCTACCGTCTCGGCGGGCTTGAAACGGGTGGTGACGATAAACCCCCGGATATCGGGGTTGACCTGTTTGGCCAGGTGCCAGACGGCCACTGAGTCCTTGCCCAGGCTATTGGCGACCACTAAGCCATCGCCGAACTCCCGGTAGGCCTCCCGAATAAGACCTAAGGAACGGTCAACTTTCTCGGCTAAGTTGAGGCTATCCACAAGCCCCCGCAGGCTCTCCGAAGTTATCTCTTGCTGCATCTGTTCCTCCTTCACTTATATGGCCTACTTGCTTCCCGTGCCGGAAGAGTTTGCTGACTTTGTTGATTAATAGACTAAACTAATCAACAATTATAGGTACATGCCGCTGGGATGTCAATTCCTATCCAGGGCCCGGGCCAAGGTCACCACGGCCCCCACCCCGGGGGTTCACCGGGCCACCCCGGCAGGCAGCTTCGGAGACTTCCCGTGAGATCAGCCGGACGGCAGCGCCCTGTGGCAAGGCTTATCCTATCCCATCATCGCATTACTATCGGGGGGTCTGGGGGGCGAAGCCCCTCAATAAATAATCCGCGGGCGGGTGGGTGGGAAAGACAAGGTTTACCGAATTGATTTGCCACCAGTAGCGGAGATATAATAGTAAGAGCATGGCACAGGTATGGCGGGAGGCCTGCGGCATCTTCGGCGTCTACGCACCGGGTGAAGACGTGGCCCGCCTTACCTTTTACGGCCTGTTCGCCCTCCAGCACCGGGGGCAGGAAAGCTCCGGTATCGCCACAGCCGACGGCCACCACATCCACGCCCACACCGGTATGGGACTGGTGACCCAGGTGTTCACCGAAAGGACCATGTCACGGCTGGGGGGACTTATCGCCATCGGTCACAACCGCTACTCCACCACCGGCTCAAACCGCCTGGCTAACGCCCAGCCGGTGCTGGTGGACGGCCCCCAGGACAGCCTGGCCCTGGCACACAACGGCAACATTATCAACGCATTGTCCCTGCGGCAAGAGCTGGAGGAGCAGGGCATCGTTTTTCGCTCGTCCACTGACTCCGAGGTTATCGCACACCTCATCCTAGCGGCGCCGGGCCGGGACCTTCCCGCTAAGATTCGCTACGCCTCCAACCGTTTGCAGGGGGCCTACTCCCTGGCCATACTAACGCCGGATAGCGTGGTTGGAGTGAGGGACCCCCTGGGGGTGCGTCCGCTGTGCATTGGCCGCATGGACGGAGGCCATGTGTTTGCCTCCGAGTCCTGCGCCATGGACCATGTTGGCGCGGAGTTCGTACGGGAGGTGGAGCCGGGAGAGATAGTAGTCATCAACGGTGACGGGGTGTCCAGCTACCCCGGAGAGTCCACCGGCCGCGCACTATGCGTCTTTGAGTATATCTACTTTGCCCGCCCCGATAGCGTCATCGGCGGCAAGCTGCTCTACCCCTGCCGGGAGGCTATGGGCCGCCACCTAGCGCGGGAGTATCCTGTAGCCGCAGACCTAATCATGGGGGTGCCGGACTCCGCCACCGCCGCCGGCATAGGCTACAGCAACGAGTCCGGCCTTACCTACACCGAGGGGTTGATAAAGAACCGCTATGTGGGGCGTACCTTCATTGAGCCGGCGCAGCGTATCCGGGAGCTGGGGGTGAGGCTGAAGTTCAACCCTCTGCCACAGGTGCTGGAGGGCAAACGGGTGGTGGTGGTGGACGACAGTATCGTGCGGGGCACCACTACCCCGCGGGTGGTGGCCATGCTGCGCCGTGCGGGGGCACGGGAGGTGCACCTGCGAATCAGCTCCCCCCCCATATGTCACCCCTGCTTCTTCGGGGTAGACATGGCCCGCCATTACGAGCTCATCGCCGCCCGCAAGAGTATCCAAGAAATACAGGAGTTCGTGGGAGCGGACTCTCTGGGCTATTTGAGTCTGGAGGGCCTCATCTCCTCGGTGGGCCTACCCCAGAAGAACTTCTGCGTGGCCTGCTTCACCGGAGACTATCCCATACCCGTTCAGCTTGAGATGGATAAGCTGTCCCTGGAGACGACATCGCCGGAGAGGGCATGAAACCCAAGACCTATTCCCAGGCCGGTGTGGACACCCGTCTTGCCGGAGAGCTTAAAGGGGCTATTGCGGACCTGGCCGCAGGCACCCTGGGCACGGGGGTGGTGGCCGGGCCGGGACCCTTCGCCGGGCTTTACCAGCTTCAGGGATACCGGGAGCCCCTATTGGTGGCCAGCGCCGATGGCGTGGGCACCAAGCTGAAGCTGGCAGCCGCCGAGGGCCGCTACCACGGGCTGGGGCAGGACCTGGTGCACCACTGCACCAATGACATCCTCACCTCTGGCGCCAGACCCCTGTTCCTGCTGGACTACATAGCCGCGGATAGACTGCGCCCCGAGGTTATAGAAGACATCGTCCGCGGCATAGCGGATGCGTGTCGGGGCGTGGGCTGCGCCCTGCTGGGAGGGGAGACCGCGGAGATGCCCGGGGTGTACCAGGAGGGGGAGCACGACCTGATGGGCTTTATCGTGGGGGCGGTGGAGAAGGAGCGGGTGATTGAAGGACGAGACATCTCCCCAGGGGACAGTGTCCTGGCCTTGCCCTCCAGCGGGCTGCACACCAACGGTTACTCCTTGGCACGCTCGGTCTTCAACCTGGACGCCAGTCCCTCCGCCATGGATCGGTTCCACTCGGAGTTGGGCCGTACTCTGGGGGAGGCGCTATTAGAGCCGCACCGCTGCTACCTGCGGGAGTTGGAGCCATGGTTACCCCATATCAAGGGCATGGCCCACATAACCGGCGGAGGCCTGGGGGGTAACCTACCCCGCTGCCTCCCATCCGGCGTGGGCGTCCGTATATCCAGGGACAACTGGCAAGTGCCACCCCTCTTCCGTCTTATCCAGGAGACCGGCCCCGTGGCCGATGTGGAGATGTGGCGCACCTTCAACATGGGGGTAGGCATAGCCATAGTGCTGTCCCCTCGGCAGGCAAATAGGGTAAAGTCCGCCCTGCCCACCGCCTTCCTCATTGGGGAGGTGGTGGAAGGAGAGCGGCAGGTAATAATACAATAAAGGGGTTGAATGCGAGCCATTGCTAGCGTCCATGACAAGAGCGGCCTCGCCACCTTCGCCAAGGGACTGGAGGGGCTGGGAGCGGAGATTTTCAGCACCGGGGGCACTCAGCGGGCCCTGGTGGAGGCTGGAGTCAAGGTTACCGGTATCTCCAGCCTGACCGGCTTCCCCGAAATCATGGACGGCCGGGTAAAGACTCTGCACCCCAAGGTGTTCGGCGGCATCCTAGCCCGCCGGGACACGCCGGCGCACCTCTCACAGCTTGAGGATAACTCCATCGGCCTAGTAGACATAGTGGTGGTCAACCTCTACCCCTTCCGGCAGACGGTGTCCAAAGAGGGAAGCACCATGGAGGAGGCCCTGGAGAATATTGACATCGGCGGGCCCAGCCTCATACGGGCGGCGGCCAAGAACCACCCCTATGTGCTGGTGGTGGTGGACCCCACCGACTATGACACGGTGCTGGAGGCGCTCCAGGCTGGGGAGGTGGGGCTGGATGTGCGCCGCCACCTGGCGTGGAAGGCCTTTCAGCACACCGCCACCTACGATAGCTTTATATCACGCTATCTGGCCGAAGAGGAGTTCCCCCCCACTACAACCCTGCCCCTGAAGAAAGTGCTGGATCTGCGCTACGGCGAGAACCCGCACCAGCGGGCGGCTTTTTACGAGGAGGAGCAGTTTCGGCCCGGCCTCAGCCTGGCTACCATGGACAAGCTAGCGGGCAAAGAACTTTCCTATAACAACCTGCTGGACATAGACGGCGCTATTGGTGCAGCCATTGACTTTCAGGACACCGCAGTAGTCGTGGTCAAACACACCAACCCCTGCGGCCTGGCTACTAACCCCAACCTCACGGAGGCCTACCGCCGGGCACTGGCGGGGGACCCGGTGGCCGCCTTCGGCGGCGTGGTGGCCTTCAACCGACCGGTGGATCTGGCCACCGCCGAGGAGATGATAAAGACTCATTACGATATCGTCATAGCCCCAGAATACGCCCCGGATGCCCTCTCTCATATTCAGTCCAAGGTCAGCAGCATCGTCCTAGCGGTGCCGTCAATGAACCTGCCCGGGCAGGGCTGGGAGCTGCGTCGCGTGCGCGGCGGTGTCCTGGCCCAGAGCACGGATGTGTTCCTCGAAAGCGAGTCCTCCCCCGAGGTCCGTACAAAGCGAAAACCGTCTCCACAGGAGCTAACCGACCTCCGGTTCGGCTGGCAGGTGGTGAAACACATAAAATCCAACGCCATCGTACTGGTGAAAGACGGGGCGGTGATGGGCATGGGGGCCGGGCAGCCCAGCCGGGTGGCCAGCGTGGAGATTGCCGTCAAAAAGGCTGGCGAGAAGGCCAGGGGCAGCGTAGCGGCGTCCGATGCCTTCTTCCCCTTCCCAGATGGGGTGGAGGCAGCCTGCCAGGCCGGGGTTACCGCCATCATCCAACCCGGTGGCTCGGTAAGAGATAAAGACGCGGTAGAGATGGCCGACAAGTACGGTGCGGCCATGGTGTTTACTGGGGTGCGCCATTTCCGACATTAGACAACCCGCCACTGCAAAGCACGGCGTAGCCGAACTGGTGTCTATCGTGGCGGCCCTCCCCCAAGAGAGCCGGGAGCTATTTACCCGTATCTTCGATGTGGACAGGTACACTGCCTGCCTCAGCATCCCTGACGAAATGCACCCTTGGATCGTCCAGCAGTTCGGCTCCTTGGAGGCAGTCCGGGTGCAGAAGCTGGTGCGGGTCACCAACCGCATCACCGGTGACGGCACCCTTTTTAACGAATTGCGCGCCTACCGGCCCATGGAGGAGTCCGAGCGACTGAAGATGGAGGCCGTCATAATAGATGGGTCCAAGGATGACCCACTGAACGAACCGGAGAAGTTCACCCCGGAGGACACCTTTGGCCGTATACGGGGCAAGTACTCCATCACCGCAGCCAATGTGGCCAAGTACGATGAGCTACACGCC
>JASLXN010000220.1 GCA_030740315.1 Dehalococcoidia bacterium
TGCCGGTAGGGAGGCATTCCCCGGCGATATTTTCTACCTTCACAGCCGCCTGCTGGAAAGGGCAGCCAAGCTCTCCGATGAACACGGCGGCGGCTCCCTTACCGCGCTTCCCGTTGTGGAAACACAGGCGGGTGACATCTCAGCTTATATCCCCACCAATATCATCTCCATTACCGACGGTCAAATATACCTGGAGACGGACCTTTTCAACGCCGGCATACGCCCGGCCATCAACGCGGGCCTATCCGTTTCTCGTGTGGGCGGCGCTGCCCAGACCCGCGCTATGAAAAAGGTAGCTGGAAGGCTGCGGATGGAGTTGGCCCAGTACCGGGAGTTGGCCGCATTTGCCCAATTCGGCACCAGCGAATTGGACCGGGCCACCCGCATGCAGTTGGAGCGCGGCATGCGCCTTACCGAAATCCTCAAGCAGCCCCAGTGGGAACCCATGGCCATGACCCGGGAAGTTTCCATCCTTTTCGCTGCAGTAAACGGCTTTATAGACGATGTCACCGTGGAGAACTTGGGCCGCTGGGAGGAGGAGCTACACCGTTTCATGGAGACCCACCACCCAGATATCGTCCAGGCCATCTCGTCCGAGGAGGACATCAGCGAAAAAACCGAAGCCGCTTTCCGGAACGCCCTCAGCGAGTTCAAACAGACAGTGGCACTATAGGACCGCAAAGAAAGAATGCCTAACACCCGCCTTATCAAACGGCGCATCCGTTCGGTGCAGAGCATCGGCAAGGTCACCAAGGCCATGGAGATGGTGGCCGCCTCCCGCATGAAGCGGGCCCAGGACCGGGCACTGGCCGCCAGGCCATACGATGAGGGAATACGCCAGGTCATTGCCAACCTCAGCGCCGCCATCCCACCCGGCCAGGAAGCGGCAGTACACCCTCTGCTGGATGTCCACCCCGTGCAGCGGGTTGAGTTGCTCCTCATCACCACAGACCGGGGCCTCTGCGGCGCCCTCAACAGCAATATTATTCGTGTAGCCTCAAACTTCATCCTAGAGCAGGAGGCGCCCGTCTCAGTGGTGGCCGTTGGCCGCAAAGGGCGTGACTTCTGTAACCGCTACGGACAGGACCTGCTGGCCGAGTTTACCGGTATAGGGGACAAACCTGGATTACTGGATATCGCCCCCATTGCCAAGGTGGTGACAGAGGACTACGCCTCTGGGAAGGCGGATCGGGTCTACTTGATTTATCCCCAATTCGTCTCCACCGTGACGCAGAACCCCGTGGTGCACCAACTTCTGCCCGTGGAGCCAACCGAGTTCCCCGCAGGGCAAAATGTGGAATACATCTTTGAGCCAGACCCCTCTTATGTGCTGGGCCAGCTTCTGCCGCGCTTCGTGGAGATGCAGGTGTATCGCTCCATCATGGAGACCATAGCCAGCGAGCAGTCAGCCCGCATGGTTGCCATGCGCAATGCCACCGATAGCGCCCAAGACCTGTTTAAGGAGCTTACCCTGGTATTCAACAAAGCCCGCCAGGAGGCCATCACCAACGAACTCCTGGACATGATTGGCACCAAGATTGCGCTGGAATAGACGAAGAATAGGAGAACCATGGCCACAGGCAAGGTAACACAAGTTATTGGCACCGTGGTAGATGTAGAGTTCCCGCCGGAGCAGTTGCCCGCCATCTACAACAGCCTGAATATACCCAGGGATGGGGAAGAGCAAATTGTACTTGAGGTGCAGCAGCACATGGGCAACAACTGGGTGCGTTGCCTGGCCCTCAACCCCACCGAAGGCCTGAAGCGAGGGGAGGAGGTACACGACACTGGCCAGCCCATCTCCGTACCGGTAGGCACCTCTGCCCTTGGCCGCCTGTTTAATGTATTCGGAGAGGCCATTGATAACCTAGGCCCAGTTGAGAGCACCGAACGCTGGTCTATCCACCGCCAGCCCCCATCCCTCACTGAGCAGGAGACCTCCGTCCAGATGCTGGAAACCGGCATCAAGGTCATTGACCTCATCACCCCCTTCACCCGGGGGGGCAAGACAGGGGCCTACGGTGGTGCCGGGGTGGGCAAGACCGTAGTCATCCAGGAACTCATCCACAACATCGCAACCGTACACGGCGGCTACTCAGTGTTCGCCGGTGTTGGAGAGCGCTCACGCGAGGGCAACGACCTGTGGCGGGAGATGAAGGAGTCCGGTGTTATCGACAAGACGGTGCTCGTATTCGGCCAGATGAATGAGCCACCCGGGGTGCGGCTTCGTATTGGCCTTACCGGCCTCACCATGGCCGAGTACTTCCGGGACACCGGAGGCCAGGATGTGCTCATGTTCATTGATAATATCTACCGTTATGCCTTAGCCGGCATGGAGGTCTCCGCCCTGTTGGGCCGCATGCCGTCCTCGGTAGGATACCAGCCCACCCTCTCCACCGAAATGGGCGAACTTGAAGAGAGGATTACCACCACCAAGAAAGGCTCCATCACCTCCTTTCAGGC
>JASLXN010000221.1 GCA_030740315.1 Dehalococcoidia bacterium
TGAAGGTCATAATCATGGGCTGTGGCCTGGTTGGGGCCGAGCTCGCCACCCTGTTGGACTCCGAAGAGAACCAGGTGACCATCCTCGATCTTGACCCGGATAGCTTTGAGCGCCTGCCACCCACCTTCAAAGGCGAAGCCCTGATTGCGGACGGCACGGAGCCGGAGGATCTGGAAAGGGCCGGTATCGAGGAAGCCGATGTCTTCATCGCCCTCACCGAGGAAGACAACCGGAATATCCTGGCCACTCAAATGGCCAGGGACATCTACAAGGTATCCCGGGTGCTGTGCCGGATATACGACCCCTCCCGCAGCGAGCTCTACGAGGAGCTTGGCCTGGAAACCTTCAGCCCCACCCGCATCGTAGCCCACTTGCTGAGGCAGAGACTGGTAGGATGAGCAGTTGTACATTGTAATCGTTGGTGGCGGCCGCGCCGGCCATAGCCTGGCCAAGACCCTATTGGAAGAGGGCCACGAGGTGCTGGTGGTGGACAAGCGCGACGAGGTTTGCGAGGAGATTAACGAGGAGTTGGGTAGCATCTGCGAAGTTGGTGACGGCTGCGACGCCAATGTGCTGTTGGAGGCCGGGGTGGAGCGGGCGGACATGTTTGTAGCCCTCACCGGCTCCGATGAGGACAACCTGGTGGCATGCCAGCTCGCCAAGCACCGCTTCAGCGTGCCCCGTACCGCCGCCAGGGTAAATAACCCCAGCCACGAAGCCCTGTTCAAGGGCTTGGGAATAGATATCACTGTCAGCAGCATCAACCTGGTGCTGGAGCAGATAGAGCACGAGGTGCCCACCCGTTTTCTCACCCACTTGGTAACCCTGGACAACGCCAGCTTGGAGATAGTCCAGGTGAAGATTCCGGAAGGCTCGGTAGTGGCGGGCAATACGGTGGGCCAAGTAGACCTCCCCAACGGTGCCCTGATTACGCTGCTGCTGCGGGACAACCTGCCACCCCAGAGACCCAACGGGAATACAGTGCTACAGGCCGGGGACGATGTGCTGGTAGTCATCAACAGGGAATGCGAGGAGGCCCTGCGCCTAGCCCTTACTCAAGAGGCTGCCCCGAAGGCCGAAGCGGAGTGAGCCGGTGTATCGGCTACCTGGGTCCCCAGGGGACTTTCTCAGAGGAGGCCGCCCTCCTGTATGACAGTCAGGCCGAGTTGGTGCCCTTTCCCACCATATCCCAGGTGGCAAACGCAGTGGCCATCCGCCAGGTGGAGGAGGGCGTGGTGCCCATTGAAAACAGCATCGGCGGCTCAGTGCCTGAAACCCTAGACCTCCTCATCCAGCAGCCCCGCCTATTTATCTGCAGAGAAGTGCTGCTGCCGATCCGGCTCTACCTGCTGGTGAGGCCGGGAACTGAAGAGGAAAACATCCACACCATCTTCTCTCACCCACAGCCCCTTGCCCAGTCCCAGCGCTTCCTAAGTCGCTATTTCCCAGATGCCAGGCTCATGGCCGCCCCCAGCACGGCGGCGGCGGTGGAGCAGATGATGGGCGACACCCATGGTGTAGCGGCCATCGGCACCCGCCGGGCGGCCCGGATGCTCCACGCCAAAGTCCTGGCCCACCGCATACAGGACTACCCAGTGAACGTAACTCGTTTCGTGGTACTGGACAAGGCGGACCACGCCGCCACTGGGGATGACCGCACCTCGCTGTGCTTCTCCTTCGCTGAAGACAAGCCGGGCCAACTTGCCGCAGTGCTTCAAGAGCTAGCCAGCCAGGAGATAAACATGATAAAGATTGAGTCCCGGCCCCTGAAGAAAACGCCCGGGCGCTACTACTTCCTGGTGGACCTGGAGGGCCACCGCCAAGATGCCCATATCGTCCAGTCCCTTACCTACATCAAGTCCATAACCATCCTGTTCAGAATCTTCGGCTCTTATCCACGGCACCGGTCCCCGGCACCGGCTACAAGAATAGCGAGGAGAAGACGATGCCCATAGTGAGGATTGAGATGTGGCCAGGGCGTACCCACGCCCAGAAAGCGGAGTTGGCCCGCGTCATCACAGAGGCAATGGTGACCATAGCCCACACCACCCCTGATTCCACCATTGTGGTCTTCCAGGAGGTCGCCAAGGAGGACTGGGCGCAGGGCGGTAAGCTGGCCTCTTAATTGGCCAGCACTCTGTGTACTATCCATGCTGCCGTTTGGGAAAAGGCCTGAGAATCACGGCTACAGGCTTTGCGTTCGTTCGTTTTTGACACACGAGTTGATTTGACACAACGGGATTCGTAGGCATATCATCCGTTCTATAAACTGATGCTACTGGATCCCGGGCACCTTTAAGCGGCGACCTCACAAATAGAATTTAACGCATCTTTGATGTGAGCATCAAGGAAACGGGGGTTGCGTTGAGCGCAGAAGCGGAAGCCAGGCTACAGAAGCTGGTCACCTCTAACCAGCCGGGGAACCGGGCACATTGGGCCAGAGAG
>JASLXN010000222.1 GCA_030740315.1 Dehalococcoidia bacterium
CGTCAATGTCTTCGGCCACGATAATCAGGTTCTTGGATACTTGCAGGATTTTCTCCAGGGCTGGCACCAGATCGGCCACTGAGGATATTTTCTTGTCGGTGATAAGGATATAGGGGTCATCAATCACCGTCTCCATGCGGTCCGGGTTGGTGATGAAGTAGGGGCTGATGTAGCCGCGGTCAAACTGCATGCCTTCCACATACTCCACCTCGTATTTGATGCCCCTGGACTCCTCAACGGTGATAACGCCGTCCTTGCCCACCTTATCCATGACCTCGGCGATGAGGCTCCCAATCTCAGTGTCAGATGCGGATATCGTCGCCACCTGAGCAATCTGCTCCTTGCCACTTACCGGCGTGGCCTTGGACAGCAACTCGTTCACCAGGGCGCCTACCGCTTGCTCTATGCCCCGCTTCAAGGCCATGGGGTCGGCACCGGCTGCCACATTCTTGAAACCGTCGGAGACGATTGCCTGGGCCAGGACGGTGGCGGTGGTGGTGCCGTCACCTGCGACATCGTTGGTCTTGCTGGCGGCCTCTTTAACCAGTTGTGCCCCCATATTCTCAAAGGGATCCTGAAGCTCAATATCTTTGGCGATGGTGACGCCGTCGTTGATGACTGTGGGGGGGCCGAATTTCTTATCCAGCACCACATTGCGCCCTTTGGGACCCAATGTTACCTTTACTGCCTCGGCAAGGGCGTCCATCCCCTTTTTGAGGGAACGCCGGGCATCCTCACCGAATGATATCTGCTTTGCCATTTATTACCTCCTTCGTTCTTCGTTAGCTCCGCTTGCGGGCTAGAATATCGCTTTCGCGCAGGATGATAAGCTCCTCATCATCCTCTTTTAGCTCCGTACCGGCGTATCTAGCATATATAACTATTTCGCCATTTTTCACATCCATCACCAGCCTCTTGCCGTCGTCGCCCACCTTGCCCGGCCCCACCGCCACCACCTTGCCCTCCTGGGGCTTCTCCTTAGCCGTATCGGGCAGATAGATGCCGCCCTTGGTCACATCATCCCGGGGGATGGGCTTCACCACCACCCGGTCGCCCAGGGGCTCCAACTTGCTCGCCATAGGTATACCTCCTTTTATTTGTCAGCTAAACAAACCATTAGCACTCAATAACCGAGAGTGCTAATTAGCTATCATAATGCTACTGGTCTCAGGTATCAAGGTGGCTTAGCGTAAAGGTAATGCGTTAAAATGAATTGACAGTCAATAAGCTCATGCATTCTCTCTCTATCGCTGCCTATACATGGCGTTATGTCCCGTATACTCCTTAAACTATTTATGCAGAAGCGGATAGACTGGTACACAATAAGAGGCTCACGACGGCGTCCCGCATGGGATGGGGCCAGGGTGTGGGCGCTTCTCCGCAACCTTGACCTTGTGTGGGAAGAGGCGGCTTCAGACTTGGGCGTACGCCAGCAGACGGTCTCAGAGTAGGAGTACGGGGTGTACCGGCCCCGGGGTGCCTCCACCATGCTCCTGTCGGTGGTGGTGGAGCGGGATAGATTTAGCTATCGGGCTGGTGGGCCTCTCCCTGCAGATCACCCCTGAGGGCGGAAGGCCAAGGCGGCCTCTTTCCCCTCCTCGTCCTGATATAAGTATTCCGCCTTTAAAGGTGTTCCCACACGGATGGTCTCCGGCCGGCTGGCTTCCACGCCCAGCAACTGGGCACTCACCCTTACCCCCTCATCTAGGTCAACCAATGCTGAGCAATAAGGGTTATTGCGGTCATAGCCCTCCTGGACCATGCGCGTGGGGCCTACAGCGATACAGCTAAAGGCGGCCAGGCGGCCGGTGCCCTTCAGCGGGGTCCATTCCATATCGCTACCGTGGCAGGCGGGGCAAAGGGAGTGGGGTGGCAGCGCCAGGTTGCCGCAGCCCCGGCATCGGGCGGCCATAAGCCTGCCCTCTTTGAGGAAGCTGTTAAAGGCGGCTGCTGTGAATTCGGCCTTGGCCATGTTACCTCCGCTCAAATATGTGCACCACGCAGGTGTTACCGGTGCCACCCACATTGTGGGCTAGGGCCAGGTTTATGTCCCGGTCCCGGAGCTGGCGTTCCCCGGCCTCCCCGCGCATCTGGTGCCAGATTTCCACCACTTGGCCTATCCCGGAAGCCCCTACCGGGTGCCCCTTGGACTTCAGTCCCCCGGAGGTATTGATGGGCCAGTCCCCGTCACGGGCGGTCCTGCCCTCCAGTGCGGCTTTTGCGCCCTCGCCCGGGGCAAAGAAGCCCAGGTCCTCGGTAGCTATTAACTCGGCTATGGTAAAGCAGTCGTGCACCTCGGCTATCTTGATATCGCTGGGGGCTACCCCGGCCATTTCATAAGCTTGCCTAGCGGCCACCCGAGCGGAGCCGATAGTGGTCATGTCTGGGCGTGTGAGCAGGGAGCTATCGCTGCCCTGGCCGGAG